>NZ_CAWPNJ010000010.1:0-216928 GCF_963889195.1 Calothrix sp. FACHB-168 | reverse complement strand
ATTGATTCTCAAGGTCGTGTAGTTAACACCTGGGCTGACATCATCAACCGCGCTAACTTGGGTATGGAAGTCATGCACGAGCGTAACGCTCACAACTTCCCCTTAGACTTGGCTGCTGGTGAAGTTGCTCCTGTTGCTCTGACTGCTCCTGCTATCAACGGCTAATTGCCCCAGATAACAATAGCTTCTCTGTGAATTCAAAAGCGCTCTCCCGGTTGGGAGGGCGCTTTTTTAATAATTTGTAATTCTTAGTTACAGGTACAAATCAAGTTGATTATACCTAGCTTGAAAATAGCGTTGACTGTTGACTGTTGACTATTGACTATTGACTATTGACTATTAACTATTGACTTCTAGCTTGAATTTCCGGATAGGTTAGAGTCCAGTTTTGTTTATCGTTAATTTGCCAATATAAACCTTGAAGCATGAGCCGCAGTGCAGTCCGAGTTCTGATGTAGTTTCTGATTAAATGTGTACCAGGTTGGGCAGAGATATCATCATATTTTTGACCATAGCCAAAAGGTTTGGAACATTCATGACCAAATCCTTTTACAGTTAATACAAAAAATGGTGCTTGTTTATATTTATCGGGAACCATGAATATACCATATACATTATGTTCGCCTAACCAAGGTTGGACAACAACTTTAGTAGCTTGTACTTGAAATTTTTGAATATTTGATGCGAGGAAAGCTTCTGAATTACATCGAGAATCATTTACAGGCCATAACAAAGTTACAGTAATTAGTGAAACAAGGAAGACTAAGACATAGATAAGTTGACGGTACATAAAGTCAACAATGAGTATTTATGAAATTTATGAAGTGTGTCAGTAGATGAAACTGCTAATAGGAAAATAATTAGTAATTTGAGCTACAATTTACTAATTCAAGGCTCTCATTACAATCATTTTTGGAGCAAATTTGTATTTTTAAAATAAGTTATAATCAACTAAATTTTTGTGGCATTCAACACTGATTGGTCATTGGTAATTGCTCAGAGACGCGATGAATCGCGTCTGTACAATTGTCATTTGTCCTCCTTGTCTCCCTTGTCCTCCTTGCACTTCTTCCCTAGCCTCCGGTCTGCTGCTAAGATTTTTTACAATATGGGTAGTAAAAGGCACGAATATCAGTTATATTCCCCTAAGCGTGGGAAATAAAGATGTTAATGGGAAGAATTAGGGAAAGTTTCCAAACTATTACAGGTTGGTTTTGTGCATTAGCGATCGCTCAAATTTTGGGGATAAATCACTCTGCAACAGCTGCTGATACAGTTGTGGTGCGATTTGGTCTGTTTGCAGAATCAATCTCAGTGGCGGATTTGCAAACGGCTGCGGAAACGGGAAAATTCCCCAGAGACTTGGAATCTTTTACCAACAGGCTATCAGAACAAGACCGTAACTTAATTTTAGGAGCGCTGAGAACTAAGCTACCGCTCAATGTGGTGACTATTAGTCGATTGCTGAATACGCAGATAGGGACAACGATTCTCAACGATTTAGCAACGGCTTTGGTGAGAAAAGACCAAGCCGGCGCACAAGCACTCAGAGCAGGATTTGTTTTAGGCTCTACTGCACCTCAAGGTCTTTCGATACTTTCGTTTATTAAAGCCTATCCTAGCCAACGTCTAGAAATTAATTTATCTCAAGCATTTGCCGTTGCCAGTAATTTAAACTCTGGCTTTTGGCTAACGCAACAGTTTATGCTGGCGATCGCGCCGCAATTTAACCCCACTACATCCCAATTATCTTTTCCCTTCGATCCCGGTTTGCGCGGAAACGAACAATTTCAGGTTTTGAGTTTGCAGTTAAATGACCAAAAACGTAACCGCAAAATCCCCACTGATATTTATTGGTCAAATGCTTCTAGCATAGAAAAACCTGTAATTGTCTTCAGTCATGGTTTTGGTTCGGTGCGTACAGATATGCGCTACCTCGCAGAACATTTAGCATCCCACGGTTATATAGTGGTGGCATTAGAACATCCGGGAAGTAATGCAACACATACTGAATTAGCAATTAAAAATAATACTAGACTTATCCAACCTCAAGAGTTTTTAGAACGTCCCAAGGATATTAGTTTTGTTCTCGATGAACTAGAAAAACTCAACCAAAAACCAAATCAGCCATTACAAGGCAAAATTGCGGCTGATAACGCGATGGTAATTGGTTATTCTTTTGGTGGCGGTACTGCTTTAGCTATTGCTGGTGCTGAGTTACAAATAGAAAATCTCAAGCAAAGATGTAAAAAGAATGTTACTGGCTTGAGTCTTGGGGAAACATTACAATGTGTGGCGCAAGAATTACCAGCTAATAGATATCAATTAGGGGATAGCAGAATTAAAAGAGCGATCGCTCTTAGTCCCACGACATCTTTAATATTTGGTAAAAATGGTTTGAGTAAGTTGCAAGTACCTACTTTAATCTGGGCTGCTTCTGCGGATAAAACTGTTCCCGCTTTACCAGAACAGTTTATCGGATTTACAGCAATGCCATCTCCTAAATGGTTAGTTGGCGTTTTGGGAGGTACCCATTTAAGTGTTAAAGATCCCAGTACCACCTTAGATCAAGAGCAAAGACTCAATACTCCTTTATCTGGTGGTGAGGTAGTTGGCGAGCAAGCTGCTGATATTCGTAAATATTTGCAAGCGATCGCTTTATCTTTCGCCGCACAACTAACTCCTGAAGCTGAAAAATATGCGGTTTTTCTCACACCAGATTATGCGCAGTTTGCTTCAACTCAAGCCTTTCCTATTCGTCTAGTGACAAAAATTCCTCCACAAGCAATGTTTATACTCAGAGAATTTACAGGTCAATAAAAGCAGCACATCAATATATTTTAGAGGGCATGGCACTGCCATGCCCCTACAGCTTGGTCTATATACCTGAAAATTGCTGAATATTAACGTCAAGACACTGAAAACCATTACTATTGACAATTGACTTATTCTTTTTTATTAAAAATTGTTTTTGTAAAATAATTTTTGTCATCAAAGCAATCTCATTAGCTTTCACTACAAATAGCTAAATTTCTTTCTTTAAAAAATATCTTTGATGTCCAGGTGGGAAATTATCGAGAACGCCAAATATTTGATAACCAAGATGTTGGTAAAAACCCAAGGATTGAAAACTAAATGTATCTAGATAAGCGTAACTACAACCGCGTTGTTTAGCTGCGCTTTCCGCTTGCAGCATGAGTTCTTTTCCATACCCTTGACTGCGCAATGCTTCCGCCACCCACAGGTGAGAAATAAATAACCATCCCCACTGTATTTGACCAACTAAACCCCCGACAATTTCCTGGTGTGGATCGCGGATAAAAACGGCTAAAGGTTGGTATACATCTTTTTCTATCTGTTGAGCATTATTGTATTCAACAAGTTGATTGATAACAGTACGAATATCCTCTGGCTGGGGATCGTCATCAACTGTAAATTTTAAGTCTGTCATATTTAGTGCCCTGAACCAATTAGCGCTACAATGTCACCACACTGAACTTTTGGTTTTGTACCATTATTCCTTAAGTAATTTGACACCTGAACTTTTATGTGCCTTTTCTGCACTGGATTTCGTTAGCTAAGAGAAAAAGTAACAGCAAACTTTTGTATCGGATTAAACTAGCTGCATACAGACATTTTGTAGCAAAGTTGACAAAATAGTACAGCAAGAGTCTGTATCTAAAAGAACTTGTAGCATCTCAACGCTTGTAAGATTTTTATGACTTCCCCGATTCGCTTTTTGATGTGCGCTCCTGACCACTACGATGTGGACTATGTGATTAATCCCTGGATGGAAGGGAATATCCATAAATCATCGCGCGATCGCGCTGTGGAACAGTGGCAAAAACTCTACCACGTAATCAAAGAACACGCCATTGTCGATTTAGTTACACCAGAAAAAGGCTGGCCTGACATGGTATTTACCGCTAACGCTGGCTTAGTGTTGGGCGATAATGTTGTTCTGAGTCGTTTTTTACACAAAGAACGTCAGGGAGAAGAGCCTTATTTCCAAAAATGGTTTGAAGCCAATGGTTACACAGTTCATGTCCTCCCCAAAGATTTACCTTTTGAAGGTGCGGGAGACGCCCTACTAGATCGAGAAGGACGCTGGTTATGGGCGGGTTATGGCTTCCGTTCAGAATTGGATTCTCACCCCTTCTTGGCGAAGTGGTTAGATATTGAAGTACTATCCCTACGGCTAATTGATGAGCGTTTTTATCATTTAGATACCTGCTTCTGTCCTTTAGCTAACGGTTATTTACTTTATTATCCTGGGGCCTTTGATTCCTACTCTAACCGCTTAATTGAAATGCGGGTAGCAGCAGAAAAACGCATTGCGATAGAAGAAGCTGATGCGGTGAATTTCGCCTGTAATGCGGTGAATGTAGACAGCATCGTGATTATGAACAAGGCGAGTGATAGTTTAAAATCTCGCTTGAAAAATGTCGGTTTCCAAATTATTGAAACGCCGCTCACAGAATTCCTCAAAGCTGGTGGTGCGGCTAAATGTCTGACTCTGCGGGTAACCGAACCAGTCAGGGATGAAGTTCATGCAAATGTATCTGTGGAAAGTCGGATTATCCGCTTAGAAGGGCATTTGCTTGATTCTGGCTTGATTAACCGCGCTTTAGACTTGATTGTTGATACAGGTGGTAGTTTCCAAGTTCTGAATTTTGACTTGGGAGAACAGCGCCAAAGTACCTCAGCAGCTGAAGTCAAGGTATCAGCACCATCTCATGAGGTAATGGAAGAAATTATCTCGCAGTTAATCGATTTGGGTGCGGTAGACTTGCCCCAAGATGAACGAGATGCGAAGCTAGAGCCTGTAATTCAAGCTGGTGTCGCCCCAGATGATTTTTATGTGAGTACAATTTATCCCACCGAAGTGCGGATTCATGGTGAGTGGGTGAAGGTGCAAAATCAGCGCATGGACGGCGCGATCGCAATTACTCGATCTGCTAATGGTTACGTTGCTAAGTGTAAAATATTACGCGATTTAGAAGTAGGCGAACAGGTAATTGTTGATGTCCAAGGTATCCGCACCATCCGCAAAACCGAATCGCGGGAACAGCGCAACGCCCAAGAATTCAGCTTTATGTCTGCTGGGGTTTCCAGCGAGCGCCGGGTGGAATTAGTCGTAGAACAAGTAGCTTGGGAATTACGTAAAATTCGCGATGCTGGCGGTAAAGTAGTTGTCACAGCCGGGCCTGTAGTGATTCACACTGGTGGCGGCGAACATCTCTCAAGGTTGATTCGGGAGGGATATGTCCAAGCTTTATTAGGCGGAAATGCGATCGCTGTCCATGACATCGAGCAAAATATGATGGGAACATCTCTCGGTGTGGATATGAAACGGGGTGTGGCTGTGCGTGGCGGACATCGTCATCACCTGAAGGTAATTAATACCATTCGCCGTCATGGCAGTATTGCTAAAGCCGTGGAAGCTGGCATAATTAAGAGTGGGGTAATGTATGAATGCGTACAAAATCATGTCCCCTTTGTCCTCGCCGGCTCGATTCGCGATGACGGGCCTTTACCCGACACGCAAATGGACTTACTCAAAGCACAGCAAGAATACGCCGAAAATCTAGCAGGTGCGGAGATGATTTTGATGCTGTCGAGTATGCTGCACTCCATTGGCGTGGGAAATATGACTCCGGCTGGGGTGAAAATGGTATGTGTGGATATTAATCCAGCTGTAGTTACCAAATTAAGCGATCGCGGTTCGATAGAATCGGTGGGTGTGGTGACAGATGTGGGATTATTCCTCAGTCTGTTAACCCAGCAGCTTGATAAGTTGACAAGTCCTTATCGGGCAGTGGTACGTTAAGAAACGTAACACACAGCGCTAAAGGTAAGAAAGGGAATGATGAGAGTAGCTTTCAAACGAGAGTTGCAAATTAATTGGGTAAGTGCGATCGCTGATTTTCTGCTAGCGGGTATGGTAATAGGCCCGCTAGCCGCTCCCTTTCTTGCTGCCTCTGGATCGTGGCTATTGGGAGTAATTGCCAATATTATTTATTTTATGGGCGTTCATGTCTGTCCCCAACCAGATATGGGCTTAGATTTAGCGCCACCACATATCATGGCTGTATGTATGCGTTGTTACGGGACTGTCAGTGGTTTATTCATAACGCGGCTGTTGTATGGGGTAACTGGTGGTAAAGGTTTTTATTGGTTAAGTCAGTATGGCTGGAATGGTGTCGCCTTAGCCATTGTTTTGATGATGGCTTATCCCGTGGAATTAGCCGCCCAGGTTCTTGGCTGGTGGGATTTTAATAATTATCTGGTTACACCATTTGGATTAATTACAGGTTTAGCCTGGGGATTATTCACCATGCCAATTTTGCACGGGCAAAGCGATCGCGGGTAAATTACCATAAAAATGATGCAATTTAAATGACGATTAGCTGAATATCCGTAATCAGAATGTTGTAATCAAGCTGAAATCACCAAACCTAATAGATACTTGTGTTAAATATTACAATATGCTAGGCGATCGTTCACTGGGAAGAATGCTAAATTTACACCTATGAACTGAATATTCAACATTTGCTGCCTTTTACACGTACTCATTGTTTTAATATTCATGGTTATTGGTACAAGACATCACCACAAACGCTTAAGTAATATTAACGAAATCATTATTAGTTAATTATAGATAAAATCAAGTTTTTCTAGGCTTAGTAAAGCTTTTATGCTGACTATTTTTTTGATAAAGATGTAATGAAATATACTTTTTCATGGCTTTAATTTAAGTACACAAGTGCTAAGTTAATCAATGTAGGAGAAAAAACAGTTGCAGACGATAAATAGCTGAATTTTCTTTCTACATGACTAGACTTTTATTAAGCCAATCTACCGATATGAAATTTATTCCTGCTAGTCTTCAGAAGCTATCAGTTGCTAGTGTTGTTGTTTGTTCAGTTTTGAGTGTTAGCCAAGTTAAGCCTGCTGCTGCTGCCAATCTGGTAGTTAATGGTAGCTTTGAAGATACTATAGTCACCAATCAGAATCGTTGGGACACCTACGACAAGATTATAGGTTGGGAGGCTACTAGTGGTGGCAAAATTGAACTTCAACGCGGCGGAGTAGCAGGCAAGGCTCAAGATGGGCAACAATTGACAGAATTGGATAGCCATCACTATACAAGTGAGAATAAAATCGGTATTTTTCAGGATATTGCTACCGAAATTGGTAGTAAATACCGCCTATCCTTTTTCTATTCACCACGCCCTAAGACAGAAGCAACAGAAAATAACTTTAGTGTTCTATTTGGTAACGTACTCAACCAGACTATTTCCGGTGGTAAAGGTGATGATATTATAACAAAATGGTCAAAGTATACAGTTGATATTGTTGCCAACAGTAACTTGTCCCGCTTGCAATTTGACTATGATGTCTCTAATGATAAGCAAAATACTTATGGTTCTTACATTGATAACGTTCGCGTAGAGAAAGTCCCGGAACCAGGAACATTATTAGGTATTGCACTGGTTGGTTTAGCTTTAGCCTCTAGGAGAAAGTTTGCTACTTATTCTACTTTCATCACTCGTGCTAGATAAGGGCTGTTAACAGTCAACAGTCAACAGTCAACAGTCAACAGTCAACAGTCAACAGTCAACAGTCAACAGTCAACAGTCAACAGTCAACAGTCAACAGTCAACAGTCAACAGAATAATGGCTATCTGACAAGCTTTGTACTGAGTTTAAATTTAGCTAGATTTCCGCCTGATTCTACAAGTCTATTTTAATGCCCAATGCCCAATGCCCAATGCCCAATGCCCATTAACTATTTACGTTTTGTCAACCATAGAGCGATCGCTCTACGCCACGAGCTATCATCTGTTTACATACCTTAATGGCTTGCCACAGGCATTACAGCCAATCTCAACCAAAAACTTAGATGAAATTACAAATTTAAATTGCTGATTATGGGTGAAGCAAAGCGTCGTAAAGACACATTAGGCGAAAATTACGGTCAAGATACTACCCGAATCTTACCTTGGGTACCAATTTCCAAATCTCAAGCCGAACAATTTGTCAGTTTGACGACTCGTGGGGCCTGGATTGGTATAGGAGTTATGGTAGCTGCTTGGGTAACCATCCGTTTTATCGGCCCAGCTTTTGGTTGGTGGGATGTAGTTTATTAACTAATCTCAGGAAATTCCCATCACACTGAAATATTGGGTAAATCAATCATCCCAACTTATATCAAGTACTTAGGGCACAATCAAATTGTGCCCTAAGTAGTTAATGAAGAGTAACAGTTAGACCGCATAGTTACACTTAACTATAAAGTTTTCTGTATTTTATGTAACTTTTTTCTATAATGACCAAAAAAATTTAGTACCTTATGTAACAATATCTCTGCAATCTGAACATTCCCGAAAATCTTGCCTAAATGGCAACATAGGTTTTTTCACTAGAGTTATTCTCAGTGTTTAATCCGATGACAGGGGGTTTTACATTTGGCATCGTGGTTACGTTACACTGAATGTATAATCCAAGACAGATAAATTATCTCAGTTTAGGAAATACTAAATCTCAAAGTTTTATGGTCATCTGCCAAATGCCATAGATTGAGGACAATGTAACTCAAGGTATCAAGTACTTGGGCAAGACCAAGCAGATGTTAGAGAATAAATTAGTTGATTAAGGGAGCCTATGTTGCTCAGGCTACGAAAACTATTCCCAAAGTCTTTACCAGTAAGGAATTTGGCTTCACTAGCCAATCTCAACCCAAGATGTATCTTTTATCTGGTTGACTAGTAGCAAATTTAAGTTACTCTTAAAGCGGATTACTATCTCAAACATCTAAACTGACAGAAGCATCTAAAGATAATCTTAAATTTAGGAATTCTGTCTGATATTTGGTCTTTGTAAATTGAATACTTTGATACGGTACTTAAAACCGTTATCTACTACCCTAAGCTAGGTAGTCAAAAAAGTCTACGTAAACGTATGGTTATTGTAATGGATAGTTTACAATACCATTGGATGAGAAAATCTAAAGAAAATATAAAAGAAATTCAAATGACTGTGGTGTCTGGAGGACAAAAGTGTTTCTGAGACTAGCGCATCAACATCGACAATTCGTACAAGACTTGGTAATGAACCTACAAGCCTTGGCAGTAGTACTGGAGCGACGCGGATATCCTGCATCCTGCTATACCTGCGGCGACCAGATGAATAGTGCTTCATTTATGGTGAGTTTGGGAGATAATCACCTAATTCGGTTTTTAGTATCTGACTACGGTATTACTTGGACAGAAATGCGAGACGATCGCGAATTAATGAAGTTAGAAGGTGCGGAAGCGATTAGTCAACTACAAGAGTTGGCGAATATTGTCAAGCAGTCTGCACCACCAGCGATCGCTGCAAATAAAGCCTTGGCTAAGAAGTTTTAAGGATTATTGCGGCTGATGGGCTATTGTCAAACAAGTATTGAGAATATATCTGGTAATCGGGAATTGGTAATTAGGAGTAAATTTTGACTCATCTATTACCTATTCACCGTTACCTTTAGTTATTTTATGGATGAATGGCTGACTACATCTTTGGAAACAATCAAGTTTACTGTGGCTAAAATTAACGCCTTACCATACACCTGATGTAGGATAGCGAGATTTTTAACAAAGATTTATTTTCACTACCCAGCGAGTGACAGATACCAGAAAACTATTCTTGGAGATATTTCCTAGCCAACTGAGCGGTTGAGTCATAAATATTACAAGCCATTACCAATGAGAATAAAAGGGGCCCAATAGTAGGGATGGCTGAAACCGCTACTGATAGCTATGGGAAGAGGATTGTTTTCCGGAGATTTCCCCGTAATTAAGGCGATTTGTGTTTGTCGCAAAGCCTCAGCTTTTGTCAATTTACCGGAAGATAACAAGGTGTAAAAAGCACTCATCAAGGCTTGCGTACCGCCATCATCTACAGACCATAATGAGGCAATTGTGGCTCTAGCGCCAGTTTTTTGCATTTGGTAAGCAAACCCTAAAATCTCCTCACCGTTACCTAATTTACCGCCTAAACCGGTTTCACAGGCACTCAAGACGACTAAATCAACGTTAGGTAAAGACCAGTTGGCGACATCTTGCAAGTGAATGCGATCGCCATTACCAAATAAAATAAATGAGTCTTCTGGTTTACCGACCACAAAAGCCGCATGGGTAGCTAAATGGACAATCGGATAGTCGTCCATTTGCGGGATGGTAGCTTGGGGATTAAAGGCTTGATCGAGTAGTTTTTGCGATCCGGGGAGGGTAGCGGCGATACTTTCTACTTCTTGTCCCGCAAATTGTAACCCAGCATAATTGAGTTGTTGAGTACCTACCTGAAATTGATAGTTACCCTGAGTAAACGCACCTGCTAAAGCCCGAAAATTTCTTTTTGGTGGGGTGTTAAAGTTACTCAGGCTAGCAGCAGTGATGTAATTAACACTAAAGCGCTCAACTAGCCATTGCTTACCATCATACAAAGCGCTCAGGGGAATGTAACGTAACTGATCGTCTGGTGCATAAATTAGTTGCTTCGCCCCTGCGAGTTTGATGTCATTTTCTAAGGGTTTAATCAGCCAATCGTATAATTGATTGGCTGTTTTTTTCGCATCTTGACGCCGAGGACTTTGTAAATCTTGGCGAAAAGTGGCTATTGTTTGGTTTAGCTGTTCTCTGGTGACTTTAACTGGGCGATGGACGGGTACAGATTCGGGGCTGACTACTACCAATTCCAAGCTATCTTGAAGAACTAGGGGATAAATTAACACAGATTTTTCTGGTAATTTGGCTAAATTATCCCGGAGTTCGTTGATACTGCCTAAATCTAAATTTTGCCCTTTGGCTGCGCGGCTAATTTGGTCTAATTGTGCTTTTACAGGCGGGCTAGCGATAAAATCGTTAAATTGCTTTAAGAGTTTTTGCTGAGTTAAAACGATTTCTTCTATACGTTGTTTTTCCTGGGGCGATCGCTGTTCGGGGGGAATTTTTCGCAGCTTGGTTAACTCTTTACCCAGTTCGACAGCATTATCTAGAGTTTGCTCTAACTTTTGTTTTGTTGCTGTTTCTTGGGGGATAATATTGATCCCTTTAGCAGTTTGCTGATTACCCCTTACTCCCGAAGCAAAACCTTGTAATTCTTCTACCTTGAGTAAATCTAGACTGCGTTGGGCTTCTGCTACCCTCCCCTGTTTCAATAGTTTGTCGCCCAAAATGCGATAGGTTTGGGCAACTGTGATACTATAGGCGTCTGGTTGGGGTGCAGATAGCAATGATGGCTCTAACCTGGCTTGCTCGCGATTGATGAGACAATGTTTATAAAAGAAAATTGCTAACTCTGGTTGCTTTTGAATATCAAATAGGTAGCCAATGTTACTATAGGTTTTACCTAATTGGACGCGATCGCCTAATTCTTTGTTAATTAATAAAGCTTGCTGATAGGATTGCAGCGATTGGGCATAATTGGCTTGTTTTTGGTAAATTCTGCCCATATTATTCAAAGTCACAGCTTCCCAAAAACGCTCGCCTCTATCTGTGCTAATAGTTAAAGCTTGTTCTAATTTTTGGAAACCTTCTTTTAATTGACCTTGCTCTGATAATTTTACTGCTTCTTCATTCAGCAGTTTAATCTGGCTAGATGGCTGATTGTTTTCTGGTGAGTTTTGCTGGGTGCTAGGAGTTTGATTTACCTGTTGCTTTTGTTGGGTATTACACCCAGAAAGGCAAATCATCAAGGTAGTTATAATAACAATATATATTTGAGAATAATATCGCATAACAAAACACCCCCTATTTTTGGGAGCGTAAATGATAAAGTAATAAATTATCTGATTTTGCCGCTCCTGAGTTAACAAAGCTAACTCAGCATCCACATATCTTGATACTATTCTACCAGAAAGAGCCGTGTGGAAGTTTTAGCCCGACTCTGAGCTTGCTTTGAGCAGAGATAAATATCAGGCTTTGACAAAGCATCAACTATTTTGTTAGTAATTTTTATGTTACTCAAGAGGTAGAAATTCATAAATACTGAGAAATTTAAACATGTCAGCAGCTCAACCAACTCAACCAGAAATCCCGCCAACTAGCGCCATTGATAAACCAACAAATTATGCATTTGAAGATTGGTTTACCTATCCTGTCAGGGTGTATCCTCACCATACTGATTGTGCAGGAATTGTTTGGCATGGTAACTACATAACTTGGATGGAAGAAGCCAGGGTAGAATGCTTAAGATCTATTGGGATTGATTATACAGATTTAGTGGCTTTAGGCTGCGATCTAGCCGTTGTCAATCTTTCCCTGCATTATCATCGTTCTCTAGTTTTAGGCTTGGATGTGTTAGTCAAAACACGCATGACTGATGTAACTGGTGTCAGGATGAATTGGGATTATGCGATCGTTTCTCCTGATAGACAACAATTGTATACCACCGCCAAAGTAACTTTAGTAGCCTTAGATCGGGAAAGAGGCAAAATTATGCGTCAGTTACCAGGTGCTTTCAAAGATGCATTACTAAAAATTTCCACATTTAAAAATAATTAATTTCACAGGATGAAGCGTGAAATATGTAGCTGTTTAATGTCTACATATGACACACTTCATCTTGATTATTTTCTAATACCTACTTGCGAGAAAGTTTGTGGTAAATTCACAATTGCATCCCAAATATCTTGGGGTGTAATGCCAAAATTGATGTGCAATAATATCAAGAGCGCTGCTAAAGTCAGTGCAGTTCGGATAGTCGTTTTGACCACTTTCCATAATACTGCAAATACGATCCAAGCTAAAATTAAGGTAGGAATCATAGGTATAAATTGCTGAAAAATGTCCCTTGTTTCAAAGGCTCTTTGCGCTCACAATTCCGACTGCAAAAGCTAAATTCTCCTTTGGGCAGGAATGATGTTCAGCATTATACTCGATAAGATGCCAAATAGTGAAAATTCAATTAATAATTTTTGCTACAAATAGGTATGTGGGTAATTGCGCCACTCCACTTAACTAAGAATCGTGATCACGATTAAAGAAATCTTTAGAACTTGATTTGTTAGTAGAGGGTGAATATTCAGAGCAGTTTTTCGCCTCTTCTGTCATTACCAAAGAAGGTTGAACTGCACATTTGAGATAATGGTTATTTGCATAAAACTGACAATTTTTACAAGGAACTTTACGTAAAGTCTGAATTATAAAACCTTTTTTATTGTCTCTAGATGTTTGGTATTTGCGTAACAGGATAAAAAAACCGAGCCAAGTAATTAACACAGCTAGAGGAGTCACAGATATAGCCACATCGGGTATGCTAAATGGCGCTGGCTTTTGTGGCTCAGACTTAACATCATTTCTTGTTTCTTGAGCTATATTTTGATTGGCGATCGCATTTTTTTGCAGTATGAGTTCCAGGGACATATTATTTACCTTGGTTAATTAACATAAAGAAAATTATTTTCATAAATCTTTAATTTGAGCAGATGAAGAGGAAGCAAGCAATCCTTCAATTATAGGTTTAGCAAAACACCAGTTAAGGTATATCTGCCAAGGGTTTTGCTTGTTATTTATAGTTATATATCTAAAGGCATAAATTAAGGATGTGATGTTTATATATAAACTACTGTGTTAGAATATATTTGCTCGTTCTCATAAATGAATAGCTATTTCTGATACATACTATTAATCTTGACATCAGCCAAAACTTTAGTATAAAAGTCTACAAAAACTTGCAATTTTGGCTGGGCAACCCTGGCAATTTACTAAAAGTAACACAAGTAAAATACTTGCGCAATTAGAAAATTGTAATTGCCGTATTAGATATTAAGTTTAATTGTTAACAAGTTATGAATATAGAATTTTCCAAGAGGATGCCTTGGATGTCTTTGGCATTACTCTGTCTAGCTTATATCCTTTTAGGCTGGTATCTTGCAGCACATCACATTATTTGGTTGGTGGGAGGTTTTATCACGGCTGTAGCGCTAGTTATAGCCAGAAAGAGTATTGTTTGGTTAGAACAATTGTTTACTTTTGGTTCTCAAACTTTAGTTATTGTGTTATTTTTAAGTCTTTCTATTGCGATAGTTGCCACTTGGTCTATTATATTAAGTCTTTTTCTTATCCCAATTGCCACGACATTTTTAGCCGATTTAGAGATGCGGTTTGCAGGTTTTAGCAAACTAGATTCATTTTTAGCGTTGACAATATTAGCATTATCAGCCTTATTTGTCGGTGAAATGGTAGATATTCTGCTTTTACCGAGTAGTAGGTATTAATTGAAAATGGGCATGGGGCATGGGGCATTGGGAAGAGGGATTTTTTCGCGATTAGGGACTTCCAAATAAAAAATATTCCAATCATTAACTTACCAAACCCGCCACTCGTAGGGGCGGGGTAACCCCGCCCCTACAATTTGGCATAATTTATTTTTTTGATGTTATTTAACCTCGCAAAAATAACTGAGTAATAACGTAGGTGTTACCTTTGCGCCACACTCCTACACCTGTTTCTCTAAATACTGGCCTGAGAATATTTTCTCGATGTCCGGGACTAGCTAACCACCCTTCTACTGCTGGCGATACAGGCTGAAAAATATTTTTACTTCTAAATAAATTTTCGCCAATCATCCAATAAGATATATTACCAGCACCCACTCTTTGAGAGAGAGTACTACCATCAATTCCTGTGTGACTGAAGAAGTTTTGTTCCATCATTTGGCGGCTGTATTTTCTAGCGACTTGCGCTAATTTCTCATTATTTTGTAAAGGTTGTAGTCCATTTTTTTGACGCACTTGATTAATTTCTTGGCGAATTTCTGACTCAATTTGTGCTGTTTGGGATGTTTGCGCTAGTTGGGGCGACTGTGGCGGTTGGTTGGTGGGAATTTCAATATTTGGTAGCGGTGGTAAATACTCAATTGCTTGTTCGCATCCAGTTAAAGAAAGTACGATCGCAATCCAACCTGCACCAATGACTCTCGATAAGTACGGGTATTTTTGGGATGTATTATTTAGCCAATGGAATAAACTAGAAATCAACATCCTTCCATTGGGGGATATTGGCTTAATCACGTAATACTTTTTGCTGCTGAATGTCTTAGTTTTAGTTCAATTTTAACAAAATTAAATTGATGCTTGCTCGCCAAAAGTATGAATTAGAATCGTTGATTGTAGGGGCATGGCAGTGCCATGCCCCTAGCTGCGGGTGTTTATAAAAACTGGACTGGCTCTCTAGAGATAATTACCCTAGATGTGTAATGAATTTATCTGGAATAAGCTGGAAGTAATATGAAAAATTGCTGCGTGAATTCTGCAAATTTATGGCGTATTGCTAATTGCAGATTTTAGCTTCAGTTTGACTTTTGTACCTTTTTTCAATACTACTTCACCCCCAGGACTTGATAAAACATAAGCAGTCGCAGCAGCAGCGCCAGCTAAACCTCCATGCTTGACATTGGTTTTTTTACCAATAAAATGACCAGCAACGGTTCCACCTAAAATAATGCCAGCATTTTGGATAAATTTGCCTTTAGTTTTGGTTTCTACTTGGGTGTTGACTAAACCCGCATCAATGGGATAAGTATCACCATTTTTAAAGGTAATTTCATCAAAAACTAGATGTAAACTTGCTTTTTTACCCTTCGCTGCTTTGACTACATTCTCTAAATGTCCTTGAATTTCCGCATCTTTTAAGTCAGGTGTTACACCTTTAACAGAGTTTTTTACTTTGAGAGTAAACCGCTCATTATTAGTATTTTTACCAGTAGATAATTCTTGTTGCAGAACTGTCTCTAAATTGGTATTTGCGGGTATGGATGCTGGAGAAGTTGGAGTTTTGCTGGCTTGATTATTTGTAGCTTGAGTAGCAGTAGTTTGATTAGATGTAGCATTATTGGAAGTGCGATCGCTTGTTTTGCTACAAGCAACAGTGTTACTAAGTAAAGCTGCACTTAGTAATAATGGTATGATTTTTTTCATGGTTTTTGGTATTTTAAATTTTGTAAAGTAGAAAATCTGAAATTCAGTGCAAAAAAACGGCATAAAACCTGATTTTTTACAGATTATATGCCGAATTTAAATCTGAATAATTCGCGATAATGTTACTTAATATGTATAGGGCATTGGGCATTGGGCATTGGGCATGGCGCAGAGACGCGATTAATCGCGTCTCTACAATTTCTGCCTTTGCTTCAACTACAACAAGACTAGGAACTAGGGGTTTCTTCTACTGGACGAATAATTGGCGGTGCTGGGGTTACTTGTGGTTGGAAGATGGCTTGTAATCCCTGTTCTAAGGTTTGCGTCATGACAATGCGATTTTCGTAAGCGACAATTACCCGAACTAATGTTGGTAAGCTATTTTGGGCTGCTTCTAAATAAATTGGCTCAACGTAAAGCAGGGATTGTTCGATGGGTATGACTAAAAGATTACCCTGAACTGCTCTTGAACCTTGGCGATTCCACAAAGAGATTTGTTGAGAAATGACGGGATCTTGATTAATTCTGGCTTCAATTTGCTCTGGGCCGTAAATCAGACGTTCTTTAGGAAAGACGTATAATAACAACTTACCGTAGTTATCAACATCCGATCGCGCTGCTAACCAAGCAATTAAGTTAGTCCGTTCTTTAGGAGTATAAGGCAGTAACAGGATAAATTCTTCAAAGGGTACGGTAGGTAAGCTGGTAATCAAATAATAGGGTTCTACGGAACGGGCTTTACTACCATAAATTTCGTTTGGAATCTGCCATTGGTCTTCCCGGTTGTAAAATACTTGGGTATCGGTCATGTGATAAGTCATTAACCGTTCCGCTTGAATATTGAAAAAGTCTACTGGATAGCGGAGATGACTTTTGAGTGTTGCAGGCATGTCACTCAATGGTTTAAATAATTGCGGGAATATTTTCTCCCAAGTGGCAATTATAGGATCGCTAGCATCGGCAATGTAAAAGTTAACAGAACCGTTATAAGCATCAATGACGACTTTGACGGAATTCCGAATGTAGTTGATCCCATCTGAATCTACATCGGAATAGGGATAGTGATTACTGGTTGTGTAAGCATCAACAATCCAGTACAGATAATTCTGATTTGTGGAAAAGTCTGGATTATTATTATTGAGATTGGCATTAGCAACTACTAAATAAGGGTCGCTATCATATTTTAAAAAAGGTGCGATCGCGCGAATTCTTTGTTGTATATTTCGCCTTAATAAAACTTTTGTCTCTGGTAAAAAATCTCGCGTCAGTACCATCTGCCAATCCTTCAAATATGTGGCAAATAACCACTTTCGCCAAGAATTACCAATAGTAATACCACCTGCTCCATCGTATGTATTGTAAACATTGTCACTACCACTTGGATAGTCGAGTTCTCTAACTCTTGTGCCAGTCATGACATAATTATTGGTAATTTCTCCGTAATAAATTCGTGGTTGACCAATGGGGATGCTATTACGAATTGCTTGACTAGAAGTTGTTAAGGCGCGGCTATCACCGCTAATATCTTTGACAAAATATTCAGGTAATCCACCAGGTGCAACTGTATTTACAGGGCTAAGGGTAAAACCAAAACCATGAGTATAAATTAAATGACGGTTCACCCAAGTCTGCGCCGCCTGGGGGACTGCGCTATAGTCTAATTCTCTGGCAGCAATTAATACTTGACGTTGTTCGGTTGTTGGTAAAGGTTCTGGCTGAGAATTTGGGGAATCTTCGGAAGCAGCTGGCCTAGTGCTACTGCTGTCTGTTTCTAGGGTGTAGCGGTCAATATCAGCACCAGGAAAGCGATAGTATGGGCGAATTTGTTGTAACTGGCGGTTAGTTTGCAGTAGGGGTTGCTGATCCCACAGGCGAATATTACGAATTGTTAAATCATTGGCTTTAAGGTCGGCTTCAGTTAATTGACCTTGAGGGTTGAAAACTTGTGCATCAATCGCTGCTAAATTGAATGCTTGCCTTGTTGCGGTAATAGTACGCTGAATGTAGGGTTGCTCTCGTTGTAATTCATTCGGCTCTACTAGCAAATATTGTACAGCAGTGGGGATGAAAATACCGCCGACTACCATTAGCGCGAGATAAATTCCTAATCCATAGAATACAAATCGCTGGCTGTAGGATTTGGGTTTCCAAAAAATCGTTCGCCATAACAAATAAAATGCGATCGCTAATCCGAAGACAAATAAAATGTCATAAGCTGGCAATTGCGCTCTGACATCGGTATAGCTAGCACCGTAACTTACTCCACGGGAAGAATACACCAATTCATAACGACTCAATAAATAACAGCAAGCCACAGCTAGCATAAATGTACCACCCAAACCATATAAATGGCGTTGCTGTGGTGGCGAAAACCCTGGAAAAATTCCTTGACTGAGACTATCTGCTGATAACAGATAAGTCAGAGTTACAGCAATTAAACTATAGAGGAATAATCCAAATAGCCAAATTAACAGTAGTTCCCATACAGGTAAGCCAAATACGTAAAAGCTAATATTTTTATTGAATAAAGGGTCAGAGAAGTCAAATGGCTGGGGATGGAAATACTGTAAAACATGTGCCCAATTGTGGAATAGGAATATCCCAAATAAAATACTGAAGATAATGGCGATCGCATTTAGCAACAATCGGGGGTAAATTAAAATAGCGATCGCAATTCCGCCAATTAAACCCAGATACCAAATTTGAGCAATGATTATCTTAAATAACTGCCAAAAACTGTGCAATTGAAACAAAGCGTTAACCGTAAGATTAGCTTTGTTCAGGTCAGCAGTTGAGTAAGACCAGATAATTTGCCCATAGTAAGCTAGCATCAACCCGACTACTAGGGTTAATCCTAAACTTACAGGTAACAACCAGCGTAGTCTGAAGGTTTGCCAACGTTCTGATTTAGCTATTTTCCGCTCATCGCCTCTGGGATATTGCGGACTTAAAAAGTTTCTAATTTGACTACTAATTACTGCTTCTTCACGGCGAACTGGGGCAATTTTTAAATTTTGGGGATATTTCCACTTTTGCGCCAAGTAGAGGTTTCCCAGAATATAAGTAGCGCTTATGCTGAATCCAACTACCCATAAACTGGCTTTTGTGACAAATCGCAACAAAAAAGCTTGCAGATAGCCAACTTCCTGAAACCACAAAATCTCACATCCTAGACGGGCAGCTATATCTAAGACTAGCCATAGTCCCAGGAATAATATCAATAATCTCAAAAACCCTTTCCAAAACATTCTTGGCAGCACCTTTTCCCTAAACTACATAGACCTATAAACAATTGTCCTGTGCTGTTGTGCGGAAAAAAAATTTTTTGGCATTGCGAAAACAAGTCAGAAATCTTAACATTAAAATCTAAAAATTTTCATCCCCTTTGCGTCTGAATTAGCACTAAACTGCATTCAGCCTCTAAGTGTCTAGCCCCTAACCCCTTGCCCTACCCATTCACACCTATTTTGGGCACAACCTGTACAAGATGACCTAAAATAATGTTTGATTTTTAACTTGCTATCATGCTGACCAGCGTTGACCGTTTATTGTTTGTGCGGCGAGTCCCGATTTTTAAAGAATTGCGGGATGATTTTATCGTGCGGCTTGCTTCAGTGATGAGCGAGCTATCATTTCCTGCGAATCATGCCATTTTTAGGCAAGGAGAAGAAGGGCGATCGCTCTACATTGTAGTATCTGGGCGTGTCAAAGTTCACATTGGTAATAAAAAGTTGGCAGAGGTAGATAAAGGCAAGTATTTTGGCGAAATGGCTGTTTTTGACACTCAACCCCGTTCTGCTTCCGCCACAACTTTAGAACCTTGTGACTGTTTGGAACTGACACAAGAACAACTGTATGACGCCATTGAAGAAACTCCAGAAATTGCAGTTAATATCATTCGAGAATTATCACGTTTAATTCGCGAATTGAATGAAAAAATTAATGTGGATAGTTCACAGAGTCGTTAGTCAACAGTCAACAGTCAACGGTCAACAGTCAACAGTCAACAGCTATAGTTTTAAATTCCAGACATTTTTGAATAAATTGCTGGGGTATCTCTACAGTTGCACCCCAGTGTAAATGAATATAGGAAGCATGAATATTTGCAGGTAAATTCCAGCCTTCATCGCCCATATTTTCTGCACAATCGTAACGATAAGTTTCAAATAAAGGTTGATTGGGTGGTATTTTTAACCGCGAACGATGGAATTCATGTCCATAAATATTTGTTCCGTAATTTATTAACAAACTATCTTGTAAAGCCACTGCACGACGATAACCTAAAGTTAAGCGTCCTCCCATTTCCGCAGATGTGGGTAATATTCCTAGCATCGGCCAAGATTCCCCAGCAAAGTCAATTATTTGCTCGCATAAATACATCAATCCGCCACATTCAGCAATTGTGGGTATTCCTTGCAAAATTGCATTTTTAACTGATTTACGCAGGCTAATATTTTCTGATAATTGTTGGGCAAAAACTTCCGGAAATCCACCACCAAAATATATCCCTTGGACGTTTTCTGGTAATTCACTATCAGCTAAAGGACTCCAAAAAACCAATTCTGCGCCCAATTTTTGCAACAAATCCAAATTATCTTGATAGTAAAAATTAAAAGCGCGATCGCGTGCCACCGCAACCCTCACCACAGCCTTACCAGATAAACTCAAACATTCCTCAATTTTGAATTTTGAATTTTGAATTTTGAATTGTGTCTCCCCCTCATCCCCACTCCTCAACAGTGGTAACAAGCGTTCCCAATCAAAACAACTATCGCCCAAATCAGCAAGCCGATTAATCACAGCATCCAGTTCGGGAAGTTCGGCTGTAGGCACTAAACCCAAATGGCGATCGGGAATTGTGATATCATCTTGACGCCGTATGACGCCGATAATTGGTAGATTTAAAGGTTCTAGGGCATTTTTAAGTAAATCAAGATGGCGATCGCTCCCGACGCGATTCAAAACTAAACCGGCTATTTTAATATTGGGATCAAAAGTACAATAGCCATGTGCGATCGCAGCCACCGAACCAGACAAGCGACTGCAATCAATTACTAACACCACAGGTAAATTCAATAATCTGGCGATATGGGCTGTACTAGCAAAATCAGTTATTGGTATTTTGTCATTTGACGAGATTCCATCAAATAAGCCCATGACGCCTTCTATCAGCGCATATTGACTTTTTTGGCTATATGTGGTAAAGCAAGACTGAACATAAGCTTCAGAAGTTAATACTGGGTCTAAATTACGACAAGCAAGCCCAGTGACATGCTGATGAAACATTGGATCGATATAGTCCGGGCCGACCTTAAAAGATTGGACTGCGATCGCGCGCCGACATAATGATGCTAAAAGGGTGAGCGTTACTGTTGTTTTACCTACCCCGCTACGCTCTCCCGCAATTACTAAAGCCATAAAAATAATTGTGAATGAAAAATGCGATCGCTAACTTTGCGTACCTTTGCGTTAACCTCCGCGTACCTTTGCGTTTCAAAAAGATATAGTAAATGCGTCGGTTGGGTAGAAGGTCGTGAAACCCAACAAAGCTCAAATTGCTAATACATATAATACCTCCAGACTAGAGATAAAAATATCATCAAATCTGGAGGTAATTGAAGTATTTAATTTTCAGGCTGAACTAACTCTTAACGCCTAACTTTAACGATTGCGCTGTTAATACCAGACTATCTTCAAACAGAGTCTCATGACCCCAGCGTTGTACCTGCTGACTCAGCAACGCTTCCGCCTTTTGTTCCGAAAGTGAACTGACTTGTTGGAACAAACCAGCAGATTGCGCGCCACCGTGGGTTTCCATGCGCATACAACCGCCAGTTTCTGTACAAATTACTGTACCGCAGTCAGCTTTAGGATTGGTAGAACTTAAGCGCAGAGCAATTAAATCACCTGCTACTTCACCCGCATCAGCCACAGGAACACCAGCAACCTCAGCCTCTATTTGCTTTTGATCCTGCGTCACAAAGCGAATCTTCGCAATATCATAATCTCCGCTTTCTTTTTCATAGGTAACTGGCTGCCATTGCAAGCGACTAGCCAACCAACCTAAAAATAGTAAAGCTTGTGAAGGATTACCTTTTTCGTAATCAATATTCACTCTGTCAATTTCTTTGAGCGCCGCACGACGATTGGGTGAATCGTAAGCCTGTGCTGTTAATTCTTGCCAAGCAGCCAAGCGCCGCCAGTTCAAATCAGCTACAGGTATGCCATTTTCTACCAACTCTTGTAAGCTGAGTAAATCGTTTTCTGGCTCGTTGAAATTGCAAGAATCGACGATCACATTGTTACAAACCGCCGCCAGCTTTTTAAATAAAGGGCTGTTGGGATCTGGTGTAGCTTTCCACCACAAAAACTTAGGTAAACCACCAATCAACAAAGCGGGAATCATACCCCCAATCCGTTCCAAAGCACTGGGAGTTCCTGATAGAGTGATGTATTCACAGCAAATAAGGGTACTGGAAGATTGCTTTTGAATTGGGCAATAAGCAGAAACCTGCGCTTTCACCCCTTCATCTTCACCAGCAATGGGGCACAGGGCAATAATTCGGCATGGGTTACGAATCGCAATTTCATCAGCAATCCGGGGACTAGCCGCATCTCCATAGGAAACAGGCGCAGAACTATCGCCGATAGCTCCGTGACGGTGACCTTTAGCAAATTGTTCCCGCAATTTAGCCAGGGTTTCTGGGGTTGCGGTTCCGGTTTCTGGTAATTGGAATTTGCGCTGCACTTCTCGCAGTGCGGCTTCTGTTTGCGGCCCTAAGATGCCGTCAATTGGCCCGTTATAAAACCCTAAAGTCGCCAAAAGATACTGAGTTTCTTCTGGTTCATAAACTACTAAGGTAAAAGTCGTGGCGCGGGTAGCTGCTGGTAGGGCACCATCATCACCAGCAATGCCGTAACTTTGCCAAATTTGATTCAGTTCCGCTTCTATTTCTGTGAGCGAAATGTCCTTTGGTGCTTGTAGTGAGAAAATCGTAGGAGCTTGAGTCATAGTCAATTGGGGATTTTGGATTTTGCGAAAAGTCGAGCCAGCGACTTGGGCGGCTTTGCCGACTTGAGGCGACTGGCGTCGGAGCGAAGGCTTCCTTAGGTTTGAACTTTTCAAGACGGATTTTGGATTGGCGATGTAAGATTTTGGATTAAGAATTGGTAATTAGTAATTGTTAATTGTCTTTCCAGTTATCTATAACTCATTACCTAATTTCCCTATCCTCAATCTAAAATCTAAAATCTAAAATCTAAAATTTTAGAGTCTGCGCCAGCGACGACCATCTTGATTAATCAAGAGTTCCGCTTCTGCTGGTTCCCAGGTACCGGCTTCGTATTGGGGAATAGTTGCGGGATCGCTTGGTGAATCCCAAACGGAAAGGGCTGGTGTCACAACCTGCCAAGCTGCTTCTACTTCGTCGGCTCTGGTGAATAATGTTTGGTCGCCCATCATACAATCAAGGAAAAGGCGATCGTAAGCATCAGAAGTAGCTTGGATACCAAAGGAACCATAGCTAAAGTCCATATCTACCGAACGGGTGCGGAATTCTGCCCCAGGCATTTTTACATCAAAGCGCAGAGAAATACCTTCATTCGGTTGAATCCGCATCGCTAAAATGTTGGCATTTCTTTGTTGAGCCGCCGATGGGAACATCCGAGAAGGAACTTCGCGGAAATGGATGGAAATCTCACTGACTTTTTTCGGCATCCGTTTGCCAGTGCGCAGGTAAAATGGTACGCCTTGCCAGCGCCAGTTATCCACTAAGAACTTCATCGCTACATAAGTAGGGGTGGTGGAGTTGGGGTCAACTCCAGGCTCAGTACGATACCCCGGTACTTGTTCTCCTTTCATCCAACCAGCGCTGTATTGCCCGCGTACACAAGAACGGGACAAATTATTCACATTCGCTAATCTGGTAGCTTGTAGCACCTTAACTTTTTCCGTGCGGATACTATCAGCATCCATTGAGTTTGGTGCTTCCATTGCGGTTAAACAATACAGTTGCATCAAGTGGTTCTGCAACATATCCCGCAACGCCCCGGATTTTTCGTAATATCCAGCCCGGTCTTCAACTCCTACGGTTTCTGCTACGGTAATTTGCACATGGTCAACAAACTGACGATTCCACAAAGGTTCAAAAATCGCATTGGCAAAGCGAAATACCAATAAGTTCTGAACGGTTTCTTTACCTAAGTAGTGGTCAATCCGATAAACTTGGCTTTCTTTGCAGTATTTCTGCACGACTTTGTTCAAGCTTTGGGCAGAGGCTAAGTCTCTACCAAAAGGCTTTTCAATTACTAGACGGTGCTTGTAGGGATCGTCTAACATTCCTGCTCCCCCTAGCTGTTTAATAGCTTCGGGGAAGAAATTAGGAGCAACAGAAAGATAGAACATTCTATTGCCCCTAGTACCGCGTTTTTCGTCTAATTCAGTTAGTAAATCTTTTAATTTTTGGTAACTTTCTGGTTTATCTATGTCACCAGGACAGTAGAACAGACCTTGTAAGAAGTCTTGCCAGAGTTCCCCTAGCTCAACATTACTATGAGCTTCTTCCATGCCTTTTTGCATTTGCTCGCGGAAGTACTCGTGGCTCCATTCGCGACGAGCTACGCCGACAATGGTGGTTTCTGGGGGAATGCGCCGTTCCCGTCGCAATTTGAAAAGCGCTGGTACGAGTTTGCGCCAGGTAAGGTCACCAGAAGCGCCGAAAATAACGATAATTTGGGGTTCGGGCATCCCTTGTTGTTGCAAACCAACGCGCAAGGGATTTTCTAACAGACTAACCATAAGAATTTGGGATGTTGGATGAAGTGGGTATTGGGCATGGGGCTTGGGGCTTGGGGCATTGGGCATTTATTCTCTAGTCCCTAGCCCCTAGCCTCTAGTCCCTAGCCCCTATACAGGTGACAATAGCTTGACTTTGCCTTCTAAAGAGTTCATTAATGACTGGAAGGGTTGGACGAATTTATCAATCCCTTCTGTGAGTAATTCCTCCATGACGGTATCGATATTGATGTTGATGTCGGGATCTTTGAGGTTGTCGATCAGGTTGTAAGCTTCTTGTATGCCTGTTTCTATGCGATTGGCGACATTACAATGATCCGCACAAGCGCCGATGGTGGCAGGTGGTAGGGTATTGACGGTATCGGGGCCAATTAACTCATCGACATACATGACATCGCTGTAGCTGGGGTCTTTGGTGCTGGTGCTAGCCCAAAGTAAGCGCTGTACTTTAGCTCCGTTTGCGGCTAGGGCTTGCCAGCGATCGCTTTCAATGATTTTCTTGTATTCTTGATAAGCAATCTTGGCATTTGCGATCGCTACTTTTCCTTTCACAGCTTTTAATTTGGCCTCAATAGCAATATCATCAACGCCTTTTTTCAACTTACCATCAATTTTGCCGTCAATGTTGCTATCAATCCGGCTCAGGAAAAAGCTAGCGACAGAAGCTACTTTACTGATGTCCTTACCCTCGCTGGCACGTTTTTCTAAACCGCGAATATGAGCCGCTGCTGTATTAATGTAGCTTTGGACAGAAAACAGCAATGTGACATTAACATTGATCCCCTCAGCTATTACCTGTTCGACTGCTGGTAACCCAGCTGCTGTCCCTGGAATTTTAATCATCAAATTTTCCCGGCCAACTTCTTGGAAATAGCGCCGGGCTTCATTGATTGTGGCTTCAGTATCGTGGGCGATTGTGGGCGGGACTTCGATACTCACATAACCATCGAGTCTATCGGAAGCATCATATACAGGGCGCAAAATATCACAAGCATTGCGGATATCTGCAAAAGCTAAGGATTCGTAAATTTTGTATGTGGGTAACCCAGCACGCACTCCAGCCTCAATATCGGCATCATAAATTACATTACCGCCAATCGCTTTTTCAAAAATTGCTGGATTGGAAGTAATCCCACAAATTCCTTGATTTTCCACCAAATTTTTGAGTTCGCCCGATTGAATAATGTCCCGACTCAAATTATCCATCCAGATACTTTGACCGTATTGTTTAATCTCTAGTAAATGATTGGTTGCCATAGCTATATTTGTTTCACTCCTGTGAGGAATTTTTTCAGTGAACTTGGCACAACCCATCAAAGGTTGATGGTGACTTTTGAATTGTGGCGTTGCCAATCACTTCTCGCATCGACCTGCTGAGATAATGTTTCATTCACTTCCAAAACAGCTATTGTGCATTTCCAATCGCCGTAATTATTTGTTACTCACCTTGTTACACCTACGTCACTGAACGAAGTCGAAGTGACTGTTTACACTAGTGACCGTTTTGAATAAACGACTCTACCTTAGCAACATCCTCTCTACTACCAATAATTAAAGGTGTACGTTGATGCAGCTTTTTCGGTAATACGTCCAAGATATCAACTAGTCCTGTGGTGGCACGACCTCCTGCTTGCTCAATCACATAAGCTAAAGGAGCCGTCTCATAAAGCAGGCGCAACTTGCCTTCTGGTTTTTGAATTGTGCCTGGATAGAGAAAAACTCCGCCTTGAACCAAAACTCTGTGAATATCACTCACCATTGCTCCGCTATAGCGAGCCGTATAACCTTCGGTACGGTGGACATAGCGGATATATTCCCGAATGGATTCTTCCCACTGCCAAAAATTCCCTTCATTCACGCTATACACCGAACCGTGATTAGGAATTTTGATATTTTCTTCCGTGAGAATAAACTCACCCAAGCTGGGATCAAGGGTAAATGAGTGAACTCCTTTACCTATAGTATAGACCAGCATCGTGCTAGGCCCATAGAGTATGTAACCAGCAGCCAGTTGGTTCCGTCCATTGGCTAGTAAGTCAGTAGCCTTGCCATCAATATCATCACCTTCCTGCTGGCGAATGGAAAAAATCGAACCTAAGCTGAGATTGGTATCAGTATTTGAGGAACCATCAATTGGGTCATATAACAAGGTATAGCGCCCAATCGGACAGTTTTCGGGAATGTAATAAGGCTTATCCATCTCCTCGGAAGCCAAGCGACAAACTAAGCCGCTTTGCTTAAACACAGCAATGAATACGTCATTGGCGTAAACGTCCATTTTTTTGACAGATTCACCTTGAACATTGACTTCGCCAGTGAATCCGAGAACACCTTCCATTAATCCCGCACGGCTGAGGTGACGGGCTATGAGTTTACCTGCTAAACCAATCCGATTCATCAAGGCGCTCAAATCTTGCG
The DNA here is from genome assembly GCF_963889195.1 of Calothrix sp. FACHB-168. Lineage (NCBI taxonomy): Bacteria > Bacillati > Cyanobacteriota > Cyanophyceae > Nostocales > Calotrichaceae > Calothrix > Calothrix sp. FACHB-168. Next base: position 189,755 of record NZ_CAWPNJ010000010.1, on the reverse strand, counting down.
CCTGGGCGGAAAAACTTTGACATTGCTGTAAGACATGACGAGATAACGTTGTACAATCTCTATCTAAGGTCTTATCTTCAGCTTCCTTATAAGATAAATTTAAAGATTCAGGTGCTTGAGCCATTGTTTTGTTCTCCCTAGTAGTTATGGCTATCGATCGTTGTCGCTGCCTCTATCTTAGAAAGGGAATTTGATAACCTATATTTGTTTTTAGATAAACTAAAGAAATGAGCAAGGAAAAAAATACTTCCTGCCAAATCTCCATACCTGATTTTTTTGCTAGCGATTCACGCCCAGTTTGCTACAACCAAGCGTGAAAATCTCTATTCCCTAGCCTTTAGCACCTAACGGCTATCCCCAATTTTCCCGCTAGTCAATCTCCGGAGAATCGCGTAACACAAAAAGAAAGATTTTCTATCCCTAGCCCTTAGCCCTCAATTTTCCGCTATTAATGCGAAAAACCGACTAGCTGTGAGATTTGCCTACTCATCGTAACTAGCCGGGTCGAATTCTAGTAAGTTATTAGATTGTGGATTGTTTCTAGTAAATTTCACTGACTAATGTCTTGCGTAACTAGAAAACAATTTGTTATTATTGTATTTCACACTTTTTATATTTCTTGTTTGTTCGCCCAGCTACCTCGTCGGTTATCTTCTCGTGGTTTAGCTTTATTGACTCTGAGTTGACGCCCCATCCATTCTGCGCCATCTAATTCTGTGATAGCAGCGTCTTCTTGGGCATCTTCAGTCATATCAACAAAGGCAAAGCCCCGGAGCCTGCCTGTTTCGCGATCGGTAGGCAAAACTACCCTTTTGACTTCGCCATAATCTGTAAATACTGCTCTTAAGTCCGCTTCGGTAGCGCGGTATGAGAGATTTCCAACGTAAATAGTCATGTGGGTTACGTAAGTTTCAACAAGGAGCGATAAGTTCAGCTAAAAACAGATGTAAATAACTTGCAAATTGTGCATAGTTTTCTCTGATTCACCTCTGGCAAATATTGTAGATCGGCACCAAAAATTATGGTATGTCTACAATTATGATGTGCCATAGGGCTGAACTTACTCATACGCTCATATGATAACCGATCGCGATATTGTTCAAAGTATGAGATTTTACAAACCCTAATACCATAAAATCAGCAAGTCTTATCATTTATATATTTTTACTTGGTTCGTTTTATATTATACTCTAAGTAATGAAGTATTTATACGGAGTATCTTACAAGTCTTAAAAGTGACTCTATCTCCATTAACAGCCTCAACTACAGTTTTATTTGGTGAAAATAAGCTATAGTCCTAAAGATTTGAGATTAATCTGTCAAAATACACAGGCTTTCTGGATTATGCGGCGTAGATAGAATATTTTATTGACGGCACTTTACAGTCTACTACCAAGGGACTGGAAGTATTGAGTTAATGTATTTTGAAACCTTGCAGGCTTTATTCTCCGGTTTTGAGCAAACTATTTAAGGCGTTTACCAAAGTTTGATTTTGCTCATCAGTTCCAATAGAAATGCGTAATTTATCCTCTAATCCTGGTTGCTTAAAGTAGCGGATGAGAATTTGTTGTTCCTTCAGTTTTTGATAAAGATACTCTGCATTTCCTTGCGGTGGCTGAACTAGTAAAAAATTAGCTTGGGAATCCCAAACAATAAAACCTAATTGTTTTAAATCGGTTGCTAGCTGATTTTTGGATGCTGTAATTTTAGCTATGCAAGTATTTTTATACTCTTGATCAGTAATTGCCGCAGTTGCAACTGCACAGGCGATCGCATCAATGTTATAACTATCTTTGACTTTAAACAACCCAGACAATAATTGGGGATTCGCTATCCCAAATCCTAAGCGCAATCCGGCTAAAGAGTAACCTTTGGAAAGGGTGCGAATTAAAATGACATTTTCATATTCCCGGACTAAATCTAAAGCATTTTCTGTAGCAAAATCTACATAAGCCTCGTCAATTACTAAAACCCCAGATAAGGCACTGGCTAATTTGCGCAAATCTTCACCTGGGACTACATGTCCAGAGGGACTATTAGGAGAAGCAATAAAAGTTACCGCACCATCAGCTGCAATAAGTTCTTCTATTGGTAAGCTGTAATTCTCTTGATAAGGAATTTCTAAAACATCTGCTGCTTGCATTTCAGTTAATGTGCGGTAAAGAACATAAGTGGGCATTGGGTAAACTACTTTGCGTCCCGGTTCAGTACAAGCACGAATAACAATACTTAAAACTTCATCGCTACCATTACCCACAATAATCCAATCGCTAGGAATACCCAAAACTTTACTAGCAGCTTGGCGAAATTCGCCGCCAAAGGGTTCAGGATAGCGCCGCAACCATTCGCCATCGATATTCCGCAACACTTCTAAAGCCGCAGGTGAGGGAGGATAAGGATTTTCGTTACTATTCAGCTTGATTATTGATGTACCTCGCGGTGGCTGTTCGCCAGGTACATAGCTAGCCATTGCATTAACATTAGAACGGAAATAGTTAGTCATGGGCATGGGGCATTGGGGAGCCAGTGTGTTGCGCGGGTTTCCCGCGTTGTAGCAACTGGCGTCATTGGGCATGGAAAATTTCAGCTACAATTTTTGACAATATCGTTTTTTGGGATTTACATCAATGCCAAATGTTTCCAATCTCGAAGGGTTGAAGTATTTCGGAGGATTTGAAATACAGTAATTTTTACATATAAATATCAAATAATAAATATAGTAATTATGCATATCTATAGACTGGCAATTACCAAATAGATAATAGTTTATTTGCTCAATACCTATCTTACGTATATTCCAAATCTCCCGAAAATCAGGTATGAGTGATATCAGAGTGCTATAAACTAGATAAAGTTGTGAGGGCGCAATCGTGACTGAAAAAAATCGTTCTCAATGGGACTTTGGCAGATTCATCAAAACTTTGAGCTATTTTGAGGTTATTCCTTTTTTAAACTGCATCCAAAAATTAATTCAAGGACGTACTAAAAATGATAAAAATCAACCCAATGGAGGAATCAATGTGAGTCCAATATTAGTAGCTGGCGCAACTGGCGGTTTAGGAAAGCGTGTTGTTAAAGGATTATTAGAACGTGGCTATCAGGTGAGATGTCTTGTCCGTGATATTGAGAAAGCAAGAACAGTTTTAGGTAATGATGTTGATTTAGTAGTTGCAGATATTACTAAACCAGAAACTTTGACTCCTATTGTGATGGCGAATATTCAAGCTGTAATTTGTTGTACGGCGGTGCGGGTACAACCTGTAGAAGGAGATACAGCAGAGAGAGCTAAATATTATCAAGGAGTCAAATTTTATCAGCCAGAAATTGTAGGCGATACACCCGAAAATGTGGAATATCGGGGTGTGAAAAATTTGCTGGAAGCTGCAAAACCATATCTCGCTCAATCAAATGAAAAAATAATATTTGATTTTACCAATCCGTCAGATGAATTGCGGAATGTGTGGGGAGCATTGGATGATGTTGTGATGGGTGGTGTAAGTGCAAGTAATATGCAATTTGTAGACAATACAGCTTTGTTTGCTGGTAATGTCTCTACTGCTAATTCTGGTGGTTTTGCTTCTGTGAGAACTAAGAATTTCGATACACCTTTTAATTTACTTGGTTATGAAGGTGTAGAACTACGTGTTAGAGGCGATGGAAAACGCTATAAATTATTTTTGCGGACTGATGGTAAATGGGATGGCATTGGTTATAGCTATTCTTTCGATACGGTAGCTAATACCTGGATAAATCTTCGCATTCCTTTTAAAGATTTTATTCCTGTATTTCGCGCCAAGGTTGTGAATGATGCGCCAGCAATTGACAGTAGCAAAGTTTGCTCATTGCAATTGATGTTAAGTAAATTTGAATATGATGGCGCGTTAAATCCTCATTTTTCGCCTGGGGGATTCACTTTACAAGTGGAGTCAATTAAAGCTTATGGTAGTGCAACTTTACCCAAGTTTATCTTAGTTAGTTCTGCTGGTGTAACTCGTCCCGGTCGTCCTGGGATTAATCTGGATGAAGAACCGCCAGCAGTAAGATTAAACGAGCAATTGGGAGGAATTTTAACTTGGAAATTGCAAGGTGAAGAAAGTTTAAGAAATAGCGGAATTTCTTACACAATTATTCGCCCTTGTGCGTTAACTGAAGAATCTGGTGGAAAGGAATTAATTTTTGAGCAAGGCGATAATATTCGGGGTAAAGTTAGCCGTGAAGATGTGGCTGAAATTTGCATAGAAGCTTTGAAACAACCACAAGCTGCTAATCTAACATTTGAAGTCAAAGCTGGAGAAAATGAGGTTAAATCTATCGATTGGCAAAGGCTTTTTTCTAGCTTACAACCTGATAAATAAAGCCGAATAACAGGGAGAATAAATGTAAGAAAATACGTCAAGGGTAGTTGATAGTGATTTTTCCTACTATCTACTTACCCAAGGGAGAAAGTAATAATGTTTAAAAGATTATTTTTGGCTGGAGTTTTTGCACTTGTGCTTTGGTTGGGGCTATTATCTAATACTGCTTCATCACAACAAGTAGAATCGCGAATTAATAACCTAGAAGCTGATTTAAATCGCGTGCAATTACAGTTAAATCAGTTGCAGTATCAACTTGGTCAAACTAGGGTGTCGCCATCACCAAGAACAACTCTGACGCCTAGAACTTCAAGTGGATCTGGGAGAAGTTTATCACAGACAGAACGTGACAAAATGTTTGATCGTCTTGCAACTTTAGTAGTTGAACTCAAGCAACAAGTCAACAAATTAGAGACGCGAATCACCAAGCTAGAGGCGCGTTAAAAAATTTAATAGTTAAATTATGCTTCTAAGGCTGTCAAAATGCGATCGCTCAACGCCCAACGGTTAGAATTAGGTCTAATCCAGCATTTTTCTGCTTCGTTGTAATTGCGTTGATGTACTAGCACTGAGTGTAAGTCTTGTTTCTGCTGATTATTAAGTTTTATTACCATCTTTTCTACAGCGCGTAATGCACAAGTCTGTTCAAAGGCTGTTTCCGAATTATTAATCATATTTAGCACAGTATAAAAATAAGTCGCATCTCCAGACCATTCTGTGACAGAAAGTCCTAACAATCGCTTACCTTGGTCGTTAGATTTCAGCAGATGATTTACCTCTGGTTCTGAAAAATTTACCTCGGAAGCTAACGCACGCATTCTACCTGCAATCGATTCCATTTCAAATGTACGTTTTGCGCCTGGTGGTAGAGAATTTCTCAGTTCTTTGTAGCGTTGACTTAAGCTTTCAATTTGTTTTCTGGCTTCTGAAGAAGGAACTGTTGAAGCATAAGCTTTTTGCCATTCATGGCGCATTTGTCGCATTTCTAACTGCTGTTGTGGTGGTGCTACATCTTCTGCTAATTTAGTATGCTCAATTAAAAAGCCTAGAGTATCTCCAGTTAATGATTGTAGCATCGGCATCATACTAGAGCCTGTAATTTCTCCTGCTGGGGTTTTGATTGCACCTCCAGTTAAAGCTACAATTTTTAGCAAAGATGGGAGCCAAATTAAAGCTGAAAAAATAGCTGTTGTATTAGTTACTTGAAATTTAAAAGTAAATTTTTCACCGCCCGTAATTTGAATGGTGCTTAGTAAGATAAAAATACTACTGATAATTAACCAATTTTTGGGGATATGAGTAATTCTTCTGAGTAGCCAGTCTACTGCTTCTCTGGAAATTTGGTTGTTACTTGGTTCTTGATTTGATTTGCTAATCATAATTTTTCTACAAATTTAATTAATCATAGCCATATATAAATTATCGTCAATAAAAGGGCGGGGTTGAATTATTGTCAAGAAAAGGGCGGGGTTGAATGATAGTTAAAAAATCATGGGGTTGAATTATTGTCAAGAAAAGGGCGGGGAGACCCCGCCCCTACGGGAATTGGTGGTAACAAATTACCAATAAGGAATTACTTCTAAATTATTATCTTCGGCTGCTTTTAAAATTACGCCTCGTAATAATTCATGTCTTAGTGGAAAGATATTTTCGGGTTTACAGGTGAAGAAATGTTCGGCACGCTCGTAAATTGCGATCGCTTCTTCGTTATTATGGGCATTGTAATAAATTAACCCATGAATTTGAGAGTAAATTGCTGACTGTTCATAAAAATAGCGTGACCAAGCTTGGCTAAGACCGCGTTTTTCTGTTTTTGCTAGGGTGGCTTCATTTGCACCAGCACGCATTGCACCATCACCACGTATATCTAGTAATTTTAAATCTCTTGTGGCTGTGACGATCGCAATTTGCTGATCGGAAATTTCAATACAACCAACATCGCCAAAAATTTCTACTAAACAACTAGAAACTTTTGGTGCAAGGTAATAGATACCGCGTTCTTTGTCATTGTCTGGTTGGTGAGAATCCAGAGGTTCGTAGGAAACTTTATCTAATTTCCCACGATGATGATCGAAGCGATAAAGGGGCCCCCAAAAGCGAAAACTTAAAGCAGTCGTACCAAAATCTGTCCGGAAAATTCTGAACAGTTCCGTACCCTTTTTTAAGGTATGAAATTTTGGTTTTGGCCTGCCAAAGTTAGGTGGCGGGACAATTAGTTTAACCACCTTGTCACTCCTCATCTAGTTGATGGAGAAATTAAAAATACTTGAGCGAATAAGAATGAACGATAAAGGATCAAAGATGAAAGTTCCTGTGAATGGAAAACAACACAAAACCAAGATGTCTTTGGTGAGGTGTTTTACCTCCTGACAAATTGACTAAGAGACTTCCAAGTAAAAAAATATTCCATTGTTATTGTTGACAGTTGACTGTTAACTGTGAACCGTCAACTGTCAACTGTCAACAGCCTTCACAATGGATTGTGCAACTTAAAAGCAGAATAGCTTTAGCTTTGATTTCATCTTGTATCCTTGATAATTCAGCCTTTTATTGAACTTGCAGACTTTGACTGCATTAGGAAATTACAGCCGCCATACTAAATTCAAAATTAAACCAGCTGATTACGTAGCTTTTTTATCTATTTTGAATATTAGCTGCATTTCTGCTGTGCTGGACTAGTACATTACAACTACATCTACTGCAAATTTCATATATTAGCTACGTGTTTCCGGACATTTTTATCAATTTAACTGTAGTTTATGTAACTTTTAGCCGCCACTGATTTGCTTTTTTGGCAGGATTTATACTTAGTTAAGAGTCAAGGGTCAATAGTCAATAGTCAATAGTCAAGAGTCCAGATATTGATGAAAGATGCAGGGATTTAGGCATTGGGGGAAGCTTGAATCAACTAAATGACTAACTATTGACCATTGACGATTGACCATTGACTAACCCTTATACAGAAACAGAGACGCAGGGAAGGTTAATTCCCCGCGTCTCCGCGTTAATTTGATTGATCATTTGTTGAATAACAGACTATTACAAGATGCTTACCGTCTTGGCTTCGGCAATGACATCATTTATTTGACCAAATTTTAAGGCTTCTATGGGTGTTAAACCATTTAAACCTCTATTGGGTCGAGTTAACCAGCTAATTTTGGAGAAAGCAGGAACTTTTAAGGCTTTTAACACATCTGGTAGCCCAGTGACTACTCCATCTGGCCCCTCAGGATCGAATTGCCAGGTGGGAAATTTCCAGACTCCGTTATCTTGAACAGCAATTAAGCTATTCTTTTTTAAGCGATCGTGTGGTGTCTGACGAGTTGTATTGAGTAAATCGGCTACCTGTGGTGCCGTTAATGACGATTTAAGTAATTCTTGTCTCCATCTAAAATTTCTTGTGAGGGTAGCCAGTTCTAAGCGGCTACGTTCTTCATCGCTAATTTGTTCTGCGCCTAGCTTGGCGGCAAAGTCTATTTCGGCTTGAGAATACTTTGGCTTAATATTTTTTGGCGTTAATCGTTCAGCTAAACATTTTATTTCCTCAGGTTGTAGTGAATTGAGATAATCCTGAAATTCTCCGGCGATTTTCTCTAGTGCTTGCTGCATAACATGTTTTCCGGAAGGAGCATCAATGGTGACGTTAATCCCGCTCATAATCCCTCCTAAACCGATCGCGTAACATAATATTTCACTTCTTTATGTAAGAGATGTCAAATACCTAGATCTCTAGATTCGCACTCTTATGCATGTTTTACAATCATTCTTAGGCATGACTTATGTATGACTTTTGCATGAGATAGGTATGATTTTTTGGGAAAATAGTCATATAATTAACAAAATGCTTTGATATAGGGGTAATGAGTAGGCGATCGCTTCAAGCATCGGCTAAGGGAATTAGTAAGGCTGAAGCTGCGCTAATCCGCAATTCTTTGACGCAGCAAGGGTTAGCGGGAGAATTAGGAATTAGTCGTCAGCCAGTTACTAAGTTTTTTCAAGGTAAAGCTGTCGATCGCTATATTTTCGTGACAATTTGCGAGAAGCTTAACTTAAATTGGGAAGAGATTGTCAAGCCTTCATCGTTCCCAGAGGAAGAAGCATCAGCTAGTTTCAGCCAAATTCAAGTTTTGGTACAGAATGTCCGCGAAAAAGTCCATAACAGCATTCAAAGGCGTTGTGGGGTGATGCGGGTGCTGGATATGGAAAAGCCCCGAAGGTTGGATAATATCTACACTCCTGTTTACATTTGGGAGCGGATCGCTAGACGCAGAAGGCTGGAAATTGGGGAGATAGTCAGAGATTTCGATCCAACAAAGTTTAACTGTTTTAACTTGGGTGTTCTCCAACAACCGCGCTTACCAGCGATAGAAGCTGTAGAAAGCTACGATAAATTGATGATTTTGGGGAAACCGGGAAGCGGGAAGACGATATTTTTAAAGTGGCTGGCTATTCAGTGTAACTTGGGTGAGTATCGAGGCGATCGCGTTCCTATATTTATTGACCTCAATGACTTTGCACAGATAAAAGAGAAACCCAGCTTACTAGAGTATATTACAGAACAGTTTGAAGATTGCGGTGTGACTACACCCAATGCGGCGCTAACTCTTCTGACTCAAGGACAAGCGGTAGTTTTATTAGATGGGTTAGATCGAGTAAGGGATAGGGACTATAACCGAATTTTGCAAGAAATTTGCCAGTTTACAACCCGATTTTATGCCAATTCTTTTGTAATTACCTGTCGAGTCGCAGCACAAAATTATATCTTTGAGCAATTCACAGAAGTAGAAATTGCTGATTTTGATGAGCAGCAGATTACCCAGTTTGCTATTCAATGGTTTCAGGATAAAGCCGCGATACAATCTGAAGATTTTTTATATAAACTGCGACAGAATCAATCCTTGAAATCACTAGCGACTAGTCCTTTATTATTAACTTTCCTCTGTTTATTTTTTGAAGATAGAGCAGATTTTAACTTGAATACATCTGCAATTTATCAAGAGGTATTAGATATTTTACTTACACAATGGGATAAACAGCGTCATATTCAACGGGATATGATTTGTCAACAAATTACTGTGAGACAGACAGCAGAATTATTGCGTAATATTGCAAAAAATTATTGGTATAAAGGCGAATATTTGTTTTTAAAAGCAGCTATTGAGCAGCAAATTCGCGAATATATTTTAAGTTTAGATTTAACGGGAATTGATAGCGCTGCGATTCTTAAATATATTCAAGCTCACAATGGTTTATTGCTTGAGAGAGCAAGGGGTATTTATTCTTTCTCTCATATAGGTTTACAGAAATACTTGGCTGGTATAAATATTTAATACCCATGTCAACTACTTAAACGTTAGCCTCAACTTTGGAAACTACTTTACAAGAATCGCTTTTCAATTGTAGTAATGGTGAAATTGATAGATTCTGCACTTGTTTATCAATACCATCACCCTGAATAATTACCTGGGAACGTGACTGAATTAATTCTCTAATCTCTGTACAACCTAGAACCGGAGTCAATTCTGTTAAAGCAAGGAGAAATTCTACGTTTAATTTATCTAGGGATGGTCGGATGGTTTGGGTTAAGTCTGGTACATTACTAAAAGATTTAATCCCTTGCTGTTGCCATTTTTGAAAGTCAGCTTTTTGAATCATTTTTCCTGCTTCTATTTGTGCTTGAAAAAATGCTGCTACTGTATCGGGGTCTAAATTCTGGCTTGTTGCTTGTTGCCTAACTTTTAATAGTAACTCCTGTTCGCGCTTTAAATCTTCAATAGGGCGTTGATTATTCCATTTCCAACGTGCTACATCATGTGCAATTATCAATCGCTGCTGAATCAATTTTAGTAAGTTATCAACAGGTATTTGTTGTTTGTTAATATTAATTGCTGGGGAGTTTACTATTTTGATTGAACCGGATTCTCGGTGAGTTAAATATAATTTAAGTCTGGCAGAAACTACTGTACTGCTGAAAAAAAGCCCAAAGAAAATCATTGTTAATAACAACAGTGGATGCTTTTTAAAAAAACTTAAATTCATGGCAAAAAGTGTATACACCCTGCTATATAGCAAGATTGTACTATAAATTGGTAGAAATACAGTAGTTTATATCAAATAACAGATATCATAGTTAATTATAAAAAGCAAGTTAAGGCTGATCGCAGAGGACGCAGAGAACGCAGAGAAGAGTAATTTTGAGGAGAATTGAGTTTAGGCTCCCAATATCATTAAATATTATCTGGGTCGATGCCTAATTCTCTGAGCTTGGCTGCTAATTTTTCTGTTTTTTGGCGTTCGGCTTGTGCTTGTTGTTGAGCTAGTTCTCGTTGTTGGCGTTCGGCTTGAGCAATTTCATCAGCAGTCGGGTAGCGAGTACCAGTTTCATCATACCAATACAGTACCTCTCGTTGAATTGTGCCAGATATATAACGCGTAGACGCGAAGCGGCTTGTCGCCAGACATCGCCCAATTCCTAAGTTAATTTCTGGCATCCAAAAGGGTTCGCCTATTTGTAGTTGATATTCCCCGTCAATCAATTTATACAATTCAAATGGCTGATGTTGGTCGCGTCGCCAATATTGCGGATTGTAGATGACGTAATAAAGTACACCCAATTGGGCGTAAATATTCAGCTTTGTATCATATTCATCACCAGGAGTTTTAGAAACTACTTCCAAAACAAACTTGGGGACAATGTTTTGTTCTTCCCATAATACATAGCTGAGGCGGGATTTATCTGCTTTGCGCCGTTCCACTCCTCAGCTTAAAAAACCATCGGGGACTACTGGTACTAGATGACTCACGCCTGTAGTGTGGTAAATGCTCATATCAATGCCAAAAAACCAATCATTCCTGTGTGCCCAAATTGACTCCAGGAGAAAAAGCAGTAAGTTGGGAATAAAGTTTTGGTCTAGGCTTCGCCAAGCCCTTCGGTCTACATTATCCACAGGCGTATCATCTGAACATGGGAGTTCAGCGCTGGTTGGGAGGACGCGATCGCGTTGATAATTTACCATAGGTCATGAATATTTTACCCAATAGTGTAATTTAGTGTAATTTTAGGCGATCGCGCGTTGTTAACTTCCCTATTTATTCCCAGCGCCCTTCTTCCCAAGCTTTGATGGCATAAAACACCGATGAATAATCATCATTACCAAATGACATTTTCATCGCTGAGTGCAATATTTGCCTGACACCTTTAATACTACTAACATCTAATTCAGCAGCTTTAGCTTCGTTGATAAATAAGTCTGTATCTTTCAACAAATGTTTGGTGGGAAAATTCGGATTGGCAAAGTTACCATCTAACATTCGTGATAGCTTTTTATCAAAAGTAGGAGCGTAAAGGCTACTTTCTCGGAGAATTTCCATAAACACTTCAACGTCAATATACTGACGTTGAATAAAAGCCAAACTCAAAGAAAAACTAGTTGTAAGGGCAGCAATTAGTTGATTTAAAGCTAGTTTAACTGATGCGCCAGCACCGACAGGCCCGACTAAACGCGGTTCGGGGCCAAAGTTTTGCAATAAACTCAAGTGGCGTTGAAATTGGTCTTCGCGAGCGCCTACCATGACAATTAGTTTGCCAGCTTGGGCTTCGGGTATACTGCCTAAAACCGGCGCTTCAATATACTCGCCACCTGCGGAGACAACAGCATCTCTAATTTCTAGGCTTTCTGTAGGGGTGATTGTGCCCATTTGAATGACGGTGCGTCCGGAAAGCGCGCGCCAGGAAGTATCTGAAAGCAACACGCTATAAATTGCAGCAGCATTTGTCAGCATGAGGATAATGCAATCAGCCGCACGAATTGCATAGCGGGGTTCTGTTGCGATTTCGGCACCAGCTGCTTGTAGTGGTGCTAATTTTTCTGGGGTGCGGTTGTAGGCAACTAACTCTATATTTGCTGCCAATAGCCTTTGCGCCATTGGTAGTCCCATCAGTCCAGTTCCCAGAAATGCCACCTTCATTGTTTAGTTCCTTTCGTACAGCTTAGGCGAAGCCTGTGTGAGACTTCGCGTTTTTATTATCGATTAATCGCGTACAGTTAACAGTTAACAGTTAACAGTGATGGCTGATAACTGAAGAAAGGCAGAGGGCAGCACTTCGACAAGCTCAGTGACCAGGCAGAGGGCAGAAGGTTAAAAGAAAGATTCTTTTTTCTGCCACAAGTTCACAGAGTAAGTAAATATATTTATGAACCAAAATCAGAAATGTATTTAATTAAACTTATTTAATCAATACAATTTCCTGAAAAAATTCCCGTTTATTTACTATATATCTGGGAATTCCTTCTGCCTCCTGCCTCCTGCCCTTCGGGTTCGCCACTTGCTTTATGCCGGGGAACCCGTCCACCGCAGTGGCTCACCTTCTGCCTTCTTTTAACTAGCCACCTGCGGCAAATGTCACCAAAATGACAACAGATAGTAAGATACCGGGGGCAAGTAGTGTCACTAGCATTAACAAATCATGGGTATTCATAATTCCTCGTTTCCTTAGGTTTTTAGTTGTCACTGTTACAGTGTTACCTTAGTCAACTGAGACTAGTACAGCATTAATAGAGTTTTAACTTTTCGCCTACTTTTACTCTGGCACAATTAAGCCTGTTAGCGGTTGAGAAATTTCTGTTTCTGTTAAGCCTTTGCTTTGAACTAACACCCCAAAGCCGCCTAATCCTAAAGGGTTGAGCAGTTCGTGGAGAGATTCTCGCCGCCGTAATAATTGAGAAATGGACTTTTCTTGCTCAGAAAGGGCAGAAATCCGGTTTCCCAATCCTAATGCCATTAAAAATAATCCCTGTTGAGTAAAACCTACTTTATCTAATCCGCAGCGATCGCCCCATCGTTCCAAAGCGGTAAAATCAACATGGGCTGTAATATCCTGCGCTCCGATGTTGACATAAGGGTTGTCATGGTGGCGATGCTGATAATAGCACTGTAAGGTTCCTTGCGATCGCCTGGGGTTATAGTAACGGCTGGCAGGGTAGCCATAATCAATTGTTAACACATACCCGCACCGCAAGCGGTCTGCCACTATACTCAACCAGTCTAAAGCCGCTAAATTAATTTCACTTCGATACCCATCGGGGTAATTATTTTGGCGCAAATCAATTCCCACCAAATCCCAATATTCCGCCAACCTGGGGGTAGACAATTCCCCTGTAACTTCTACAAATCCTCCCCCCTTGTCCCCCTTGTCTTCCTTGTCCCCCTCATCCCCCTCACCGTGCGTTGTCACATAAACCTCTTGTAACTCCCCCGCCTCAAAAATAAACTGATGTACTGGGAAAGCATCGACTAATTCATTAGAAAAAAAGCAACCTGTAATGGAATTAGATGCTATGTCTGCTAAATTGCACCATTGCACGGAGAAATTTTGTAAGCGTTGCTGTTGTTCTTGTTTGAGTGTGGGTGATTTTTCAATAATTAAATATTTCAGTATAGCTAAAAATTCTGGGTGATGCTGTTTATAATAATTAAGAATATGCGATGCTAAAAGTCCTTGTCCTGCTCCCATTTCTACTAAATCAAAGTTTTCTGGTTTTCCTAAAATTTCCCACATTTGCAGAAATTGTACTGCTAGTAATTCGCCAAAATCATTACCCAAATGCACAGATGTAAAAAAGTCACCACCTTTAAAACCTAGTTTGTCTGCATGACTGGAATAGTAACCATGTTCGGGATGGTATAAAACTGTATCCATATATTCAGCAAAAGTAATTCGCTTTTCGGGACTTGTGGCGATACGATTAGCGATGACTGTATACAATGCGGAATTAAAACCCATAAAATTTAGTGAGGAGTGAGACTTTAATTATCTATTGAAATAGGTCGGCGGAATTTAAAGATAAATGGTGTACCCCTGCGGGGAAGAAAGCTACGCGTAGCATCTCCTATAGGAGAAGGGTGTTATTAGTCGTTTGTCAGAGACGCGATGAACCCTTGTCTGTACAATTGTCATTGGTGAAGGAAGCGATCGCTTGTATGCATCATCCTCGTAAACTACGCTTGGGCTATATTTGGGCAAATTACCAGGAACAGGTGATAGAAACGCTAATTAGCTCTATATTTCAATACCATAACCGCTCTAAATTTGAAATCTATGGCTATTGCTTGGTAGATGCTGATGATGAATTTACGTGCTCAGATGTCATCGGTAGATGCTGCTCAATGCATTCACAGCGATAGCATTAAGGGACTTCCAAGAAATAAATTATCTAATCTTGTGGGGTGGGCAGCGTTCGACTGAGCGCTCACGCCGAAGTCTTGCCCGCCTTTGACTATGGGCGGGCGAGACGCCCACCCCACAATAAATAGTTGTATATTTTTTTATTTGGAAGTCCCTAACAACGCTGCAACTGTCCTAATAACACCACAATTTCATCAATGGCTTGGCGTAATTCGCTGGCGGGGCGATCGCTTTGATTTACCATAATACTAAAAACTACAGGTTCATACTTAGCATTATTCACATATCCAGCTAAAGAAACTGCACCAGTTAATGTTCCTGTTTTTGCTTGCACAATTCCCTCAGCCGGAGTGTTGCGGAAGCGATTTTTTAAAGTACCAGTCTTACCAGCAACCGGTAAAGATGCACGATAAATATTAGCGGCTGATGTTTTCGCCATTAAGCGCAAAGTTTGTACTAAAGCTTCTGGTGATATTAAATTACGCCGCGATAAACCAGAACCATCGACTAAAGAGTAACTTGTCGGATCGACTCCCAATTTAGTTAAACTTGCCTTTAAAACTTCTAAGCCAATATTCGCAGTAATTTTATTTTGCACTCTTGGTTGTTTCACCGCTAATGCCCTCAGCAATGCTTCAGCATATAAATTATTACTATTGACATTTACCTCTGTTACTAACTGTGATAGAGGAGGCGAATCAATAGCAGCAATTTCTTGTTGATTATTGCCACCATTTAATACTAATGTTTGTCCTAGACTAATTTTTTCTGTTGCTAAAATTGTCCGGAAGCGCCGCAAAAAATAATAATTGGGATCGACTACAGGTAAGGTAACTAAATAAGGTTGAGAATTTTCTGTTAGCTGTCCTTGAATACGCAGGACTGTACCTGTTAAATCGCGAGTAACATCAATATAATTGGTTTGATTTTTGCTTACAGTTGTTGACTGATTAACAATCCGCCAGCGTCTTTCCTCATTGCTATCAGTCCAAGCTATTTGTAAGGGTTTCCCTAAAGCTTGTGGTGCAAGTCTGAAGCTAAAAATATTTTCATTTAAAATAAAACTACTAACTGGTGCGCCATAATCTGATTGCACATCTTCCCATTGCCAAGTAGGGTTAACTATATCTCCTTGAATATAGCTATCATCGGCAATCAATTGCTGAATTTGGGTAATACCTTTTTGTCTTAATTGTTTTGCTAAGGCTTGCAATTGAGTATCACCTAAACTGGGATCTCCCCTACCCACAACACGCAACACTCCATTGGAATTTTGATAAATAGAGGTACGAATGCGAAAGTTTGCACCTAACTCTTGTAATGCAGCAGCAGTGGTGAGTAATTTTGTATTAGAACCTGGTGTAAAGTATTTTTGAGCATCTCGACTGTAGAGAGTTTGTCCAGATGACAAAGGTTGAATTAAGATTCCCCAGCGCACGCGATTAAATGAGGGACGATTGATAATAGCCTCTATAGAACTTCCCAGTTGAGCGGGACAGATTGGTTTTGTGGTGGTGGTTGGTGGTGCTGGTGTAGGGGTTTGGGCTTTAGTTGGTTGCTGGGTAATACCTAGTTGGGTAGTTAAAAGCAGTAGCGTTAAGCCCAGGGAAAGTTTTTGAGTCATTAAATAGTGCTGAAAACTATTTGATGATAATAACTTAGTACAGCTTTGGATAAAATCTTGGCTGATTGAAGGGTGAAATTGAAACGCATAGGCGCTTCGCCTTCCCGCAGGGTAGGCTCGCAAAGGTAAGCGCAGCGAAAAGTATGAGCGCCGGCTTCCGGCGATGGCTTCGCCAACGTCTACCCTTCGGGAACGACTTCGTCGAACGACGAACATAACTTTTCAAGACAGAGGTACTCAGAGAATGAGTTACGAATTCTGCTCCCAAAGGGAGACGCTAACGCGAAGGCGTCTTGGTGGTTCAATAAATTCAAATTTTTTGCTGATTTTTGCGTAAATCTTGTGAATAAAAAGCTCATAATAGCGCTGATAACGCCATCATGAGCCTGTTTTTGATTCTGCAAGTTTTATAAGAAGGGACTGTTTGCGCCAAAAAAATTAATCTTCGTAATCGTATTCTTCGTCATCATCTTCACCAAAGATGTGATCTATAATCTGTTGTGCGCGGCGGTTGGAAATATTTAAGGCGTCTTGAAGTTCTGAGACATATTCCTGTTCGCCTTCAGGTACTTCACCATCAATCCCTACTACTAAAAGGGCGGTAATATAAGCGGCTTCTCGATATTCTTCATCGGGTAAGGAAGCGATCGCCAGTTCAATTACTTCTTCTGGATTTTCTTCTTCTAACAAATCATAAACTTTTTCTGTTAATTGATCAAAGTCTTTGTCTGAAAAGTCTTCAAACTGGGAAATCCCAGCTAGCATTTCACTCAAAGCAAATTCTTCGGTTCTGCTGACACCTTCATCATCCGAAGCAGCAGAAAATAATCCAATAACGGCGATGGCTACTTCTGGTTCTAAGACAACGGAACTGTTGCTTCCTCTATTGGGAAATTTACGTTGAAACATAATTATCCTTTAAAAGTTTTGCGATCGTTGGGAATAGCTATCTTTTGTCCTGAGTTTTAGGATTCCCAAAAAAATCGCTAAATGCACATCACCTCGGATTTTTTTGTCATTTGTGATGATACTTAGTAAATCCTTATACTAATTCCCATAAAAAACGCAGAGGATACAATCCCCTGCGGAAAAATATTTTTATTCACTAATGACCATTGGATAGAGGCGATTCATCGCGTCTCTAACAATTGACCATCCTAAAGTTTATTGCCACATTCAGAACAGAAGTTGTGAGTGGGCTGGTTTTTAGTGCCGCAGTGGTTGCAATACAATGGTTCTACAGCAGTTTTTGGCGCTTGCTTGGGTAAGCCAATCATTTGAGCGTTGCTCTTACCAGGCGCTACCATTGGATAGCAATTTTCATCTCTGGTAACGCGCACATCGACAACTACCGGGCCATTGTGTGCTAGCATTTCGGCGATCGCATCAGCGAGTTCTTCGCGCTTGCTAATCACCATGCCTTTAATACCATAGGCTTTAGTCAAATACTCAATATCCGGCATCCCTACTTCCATGTTGGAACAGGAATAACGCTCGCCATAAAAGGCTTGCTGCCACTGGCGTACCATTCCCTGCCAGCCGTTGTTGAGAATGACAGTCTTGACATTTAAGCCATATTGTGCTAATGTTCCCAATTCTTGCAAACACATTTGGAAACTAGCGTCGCCACTTATACAGATAACTTCTTCATCGGGGAAGGCTGCTTTTGCACCCATAGCGGCGGGGACGCCAAAACCCATAGTGCCTAAACCAGCGCTAGAAATCCAGCGACGGGGGCCATTTTTGAGGAATTGTGCTGCCCACATTTGATGCTGACCGACATCTGTGGTGTAAAAAGCGTTGGGTGCTTGGCGACCGATTTCGACAATTACCTCTTGGGGTGAGATACTGTCAGGGTGTTGTGGCACGATTAAGGGGTATTCGTCTCGCCAACGGTTAATTAAGGTTAACCATTCTTGGTTTTGGTTGGGTTTCGCCTTGATACCTGCTTGCTTGCAGCGACGTAACAAGTCAACTACAACATTGCGGACATCACCGACTATAGGCACCTCTGGGACGCGGTTTTTACCAACTTCGGCGGGGTCAATATCGATGTGAATGACTTTGGCTTTGGAAGCAAATTCATCTAATTTGCCAGTTACCCGGTCGTCAAATCTCGCGCCGACACAGATTAACAAGTCGCAATCTGTCACCGCAAAGTTAGCGTAGGCTGTACCATGCATCCCCAACATACCCAAGGCGAGGGGATGATGTTCGTCAAAAGCACCAATCCCCATGAGGGTGGTGGTGACGGGAATGCTAAATAATTCTGCGAGTTCTTTAATTTCTTCGTGGGCACTAGCCGCGATCGCTCCGCCACCAACATACAATAATGGTCGGTTACTTTCGCGAATTAATTGAATAGCGGCGTTAACTTGCCGGGGGTTACCCTTTACTGTGGGACGATAGCCGCGTAATTTTACAGAACCTGGTTCTACAGGTACATAGTCAAATTCTTCTAAAGCTACATCTTTAGGCACATCAATTAAAACCGGGCCGGGGCGTCCGGTGCTGGCGATATGGAAAGCTTCGGCGACAATCCGCGCCATATCTTTCGGGTCGCGCACTACATAAGAGTGTTTAACTACTGGTAGGGTAATCCCATATATATCAGTTTCTTGGAATGCATCCGTACCAATTGCCGCCCGTGGTACTTGTCCTGTAACCACAATCATGGGGATTGAGTCCATGTAGGCGGTGGCGATACCTGTTACCAAGTTAGTCGCCCCTGGGCCGGAAGTCCCAAAGCAAACTCCTACCTTACCTGTAGCGCGGGCATAGCCATCGGCTGCATGGGAAGCACCTTGTTCATGACGCACGAGAATGTGCTTAATAGTACCAGTTGCTTCCACTTTGTAAAGGTCATCGTAAATCGGCAGAATGGCTCCGCCGGGATAACCAAAAATATACTCAACACCGTGGCGCTGGAGGCTGTCTAGGAGAGCAAAACCGCCGGATGCCCTGGTAGGGGTTACCGAGACGGCTGGAATGCTGGTATTAGACTGGGCAGGATTCTCGGTCTGGGGGGGACTGATTCGGGTTGGCGATCGCACTGTCAAACCTCTGACAATAGCTAAGTTAATGCTTGTATTCTGTAATTAAGAATTCATTTTAATGTAAAACTTTAATAAAATCTGTACATCAATATCTATTTTTTATATCAGCTAAGACTATACAACTAGAATTTGATTTTTGCCAACAAGACTTAATTGTTGATTTATTCAGCTTTCCGAGTTTTTTTCGCCAACAGTCAACGGTCAACAGTCAACAGTCAACAGTCAACAGTTAATAGCCAATAGTCAATTACTGCATCAATTAAATGACATCTTGTAATACTCGGCGGGTATTTTTCCAAGCCCAAACACCGACAGTCGCAACTATGAGACTCATGGCTACAAGTACAGTCCGCAAACCTAAAAAGTCGGTTAATGGCCCGGTAATTGCTAAAGGTAAAGACAGGGCAATATTTACGGCATGATTTTGAAAACCAAACACTTTACCGTGCATGTTGGGAGGTGCTTGTTGTTGAATCAGAGTTTGCATGGGTACGCCAATAAAAGCCGCACCGACACCTAATAATGCACAAAGTCCTAGCGCGAGTAATAAGTTGTGAGTGAAGGTAAACACTCCTAACACCAGTGCCATCAGCAAAAATCCGATTAAGGGTAAGGGCTTGCCATGCAATTTTACACTCCAGTGACCTAAAATTCCGGCACCCAAGACCATACCTACGCCAGCAGCTGCTAAGAAAAAGCCAAATTGTTTTTCTTTTAAACCAAAGTCTTCAGCTAATCTAATTGTCAGGACTGTTAAAGCTGCAAATACACAATACAAGGTGACCAATTGCAGCATAGCATTGACTACTAAACGATTTTTCTTAAGATAGCGCAAACTCTCTGTTAATTCTGCCCAAGGCTTACCTTTATCCTGCTGCGTTCCTGGGGCTTTATCCTCGCTCATGGTAATCGGCTGCATCATGGCTGCTGATAATAGATATAGTCCAGTAACGATAATTTCTTGACCGTACTGTTCTCCGAGAAACTCTTTTGACAAACTCAAAATTGGCTCTCCCACAGCAAAGCCCACTATTAAAGCACCCATCATGGTGCTACTAAATAGGGCATTGGCTGCCATTAAATTTTCTGGGCGCACTAATAGGGGAATAGCAGCTTGCTCGGCTGGGGCAAAAAATTGCGTTACCGTAGATATTGCAAATACCAGTATTAATAAAAACAAAAATTCTCGTGGTAAAAACGGAATAGCTAAAGTCAATAAGCCACGTACTACATCTGAGCCAACCATAATTAGCTTTTTCGGCCATAGGTCAACAAAGATACCTCCGGCCGAACCGAAAAGAATCGCCGGTATGGTAAACACTACCATGAGCGTGGAGTGCATTGAGCTTTCTGCCAAGCCGGGAAGGGGCGGGTAGTTTTCTAGCAGGGCAATCATCAATACGAAGAATACCTTATCTGCTAACTGGGAAACCAGTTGCCCAATCCACAGGAGCATAAAATTACGGTTTTTGAGCAGTGCGCCAAACCCGTTATTAACAGCAGCAGGTTCTGTAGGAAACATTTGATACTAAGTAAGAGGTACTGGGGTAGATGGGGCAGGGGTATAGGGCAGAGGGTAGGGGGCAGGGGGCAGGGAGCAGGGAGAAAAAATAATGTTTAAATCTTCCTTGTCTTCCTTTTCCTCCTTGTCTCCCTTGTCCTCCTTTCCCTTATCTCCTTATTTTTATCGCTCTGTGGGCAAAATTTCCCTATATTCTCACTCCTGCTGGACAACTTTATTTTCCGGACTATTTGCTTTCATACTGCCTCAGCAACAGGTGTATGAATTCAGCAGCAGTGATGCGATCGCTTTTGGGATAAAATTCCTCAGTAGGGTTTACCGCAAAACCTTGGATAGTTTGGGGCGATCGCCAAATAGATAAATGTTCAACTGCTGGTTGAGCGTAAAAGTTATGTTTCCCACTACCCAATAAAGACGAACTCCAATGGGTGAAATAATCATGGCTCATCCGGTGAATGGGAAAATCACCCCATAGTGGCACACCCCATCCATCTATAGCAATAAAAGCTGTGACTTTTCCCCCTAAAAGTTGCCAAGAATGGGCAGACAGCATCGCTCCAACTACACCTGCGCTAAAGCTGATGAAGATTACGGGCGATTCTAACTTATCACCCAAGCAATTGTGTAAAAATTGTAAAATATGCAATGGTGATATTGTCAGTACACCCTGCTGTGGGTAAACTAGTATATTTACTGATTTGTTTGTAGTTGAACTATCAGAATTTAAATTTAAGCACCCTGAAATAAAACTCTCTGTTAATTCTCGCTCATGCATTCCAGGGCAAATGATGATGTTCATCTATCTTCAATCTCTGGTTCAGAGCTAGGGTTGAGCATTGCTAAACTTTTACTGGTTATCAATGCAACATTAATATTTTAAGCAATTACAACGTCGTTAGACAAATTCAGCTGATTACAGCTTTGCATAAAATCGTTTTTAATGTAGAAGCGCGCAATGGTAAACGCAAAGGTGCGCGGAGGATTGGTTAGTAATTAAGGAAATGCTCTTACCCCTTATTCCCACGACTATTTTCAAGACAGCTAATCACGAGAAAATCTCTCTTTCCTATGCCCCATGCCCCATGCCCATTTTCCAGTTAACTTTTAACTTCTCAGATATCTGTACTAATTAATTTATTTAAGTATATTTAGGTAAATTTTTCTGTCTAGATCCTCACGATAGAGGTATGAAAATCAATGCCCCGTTATGATATTTGTAGCTATCCTATCCCCTGGGATGGGATTTTATTTTACTCAGCTGGGAAATAATCAAGTTATTTCTTTGATACTTCTCTCCATTCTGGTTATATTGAGGAACTCACTGTGGTAGCGACGCCGGAAAAAGTACAACATACCCATGAGCAATCATCACGTCAAGACCGAGTAGCCGTATTATTGATGGGCTACGGCGAAGTCGAAAGCTACGAGGATTTCGCTAACTATAACGAACAGGCTTTAAATCTACTGACAGCAAAATTTGCACCAGTCCCGACTTGGATTTACCCACCTTTAGCCAAGCTTTTGGCGTTATTTGACCGTCATGAGTGGGGACATACCCATCATGATTTTATCTCTCCCCATAACGCTATCTTTGAACAGCAACGCGCTGGGATTGAGAAGAATTTACAAGCCAAGTGGGGTGAGGGGGTTCAAGTTTTTAAGGCTTTTAACTTCTGTGCGCCTTTTTTACCGAAACAAGTTTTAGCAGAGATTAAAAATCAAGGCTTTGACAAAATCTTAATTTATCCCCTGCTAGTAGTTGATTCTATCTTTACTAGCGGGATTGCGATCGAGCAGGTGAATAATGCCTTAGCTGAGTTGGCTGATGGTGATGAACATTGGGTAAAAGGAATGCGTTATATTCCTTCTTTTTATAATGAGCCAGCTTACATTGATTTGATGGCGCATTTGGTAGAGGAAAAGATTAATGCTGATTTAGCAGCTACTTATCTACCTTCGCAAATCGGGATTGTATTGATGAATCACGGTTGTCCCCACAAGGCGAAGGGCTTCACTTCTGGGATTAGCGAAAGTGAAGCGCTGTATGAGTTGGTAAGGGAGAAGTTGATTAATCGCTATCCTTTAATTTCTGTTGGTTGGCTGAACCATGATACTCCTCTAATTGAATGGACGCTACCTAATGCGGAGCAAGCTGCTAATAACTTGATTCAATTGGGTGCAAAAGTGGTAATATTTATGCCAATTGGTTTTGCGACTGAGAATCACGAAACTTTATTGGATGTTCACCACATTATTCATGCTGTGGAGAAGAAGCATTCCGGTGTGGATTTTGTGCAAATGGCTTGTGTGAATGACTGTCCAGAGTTTTTAGCGATGGTTGCACAATGGGCTGATGAGCATATTAGCGCGTTGCGGGCTGAGGAAGGTGTGACAGTTAATGCTCACTTGGATGGACATCATCATCACCATCATCATCATTAAGGGGGAGTTTTAAACGCAAAGGTACGCTAAGTCAGCGCAGAGAAACGCAAAGGATGATGATTTGGGACACTTGGCTGAAGTTGAGATTTCAACGATGCAAGTGTCCTCTTAATATTTGAAATTTTATCCTACATTAAAAGGTTTTCGGTTGATGTTTAAATCCCCGACTGAAAATGTCTTTAATTTTTAATTGTTATGGAAGTTCGCCAAACTGTTCTCGATAGCGAGAGAGTAGGGATTCGAGTTCGGCGGCGCGTTGGCGTTCTTGTTCTACTTGTATTTCAGCCTGGATACGTTTATCAGTTTCTTGTTTGAGTGCTGCAATTAATTCATCATTTACTAATAATTTTTCGCCATTATCTAAGCGATAAAAGCCAATTAGTTTTCCTTCTACAGCGAGGCGGAGTTGTAAGATTTGGCTGCAATTATCGGTGATTGGTTCATAAATATCTCCGCGTAAGCGATATCCTTGTAACTGTTCTTCAATCCATTCGCCTTTGGGATCGAATAACCAATATTCTTCTACTTCTAAGCTTTCATAGAGATTTTTCTTAGTGGTTTTATCTTCTTCTTGAGTTTCTTTTGAGGTGATTTCAAAAATTACCTTTGGTACTTGTTTTTCTTCCCAAATTTTAAAGTTATCTCTTCCTCCTGGTTCCACGTCATAAATTACCATGACATCGGGTGCTACTCTTAATTTGGGAAAACCTTGGGCGTAATATAAGAATTGATTACCTAAAACTGTGGCGCGACGACCTTGCAGATATTGTCTAAGTACTTCTAGAGTGGTTAAAAGTGCATACAAATGGTCGTAAGTTTCAGCCACAGGTTCTCCATCGCTGCTGGGATAAAAAATTTCTGATTTGGGAATAGCGCTAGTCATAACACATTTATATATGTGTAAATGAATAATATTTTAGCAAGAATTATAAATTACGAATTATAAATTAAAATCTGCTTTCATACTCAACTACAGCGCGTCCTTCATCGCCTAAATTAGTAGCTGCACGGACACGCACTTCGTCATTTAAACGATAAATTACGTTGTAAAGTAAGGGTTCATTACTCGCAAAGACTCGCGATAAAGATAAAGAGAAATTTTTGGAGATATCAAATACACCTTCTGCAGCTAAACCAAGAACAGAAACATTGGTATTTCTATTAGTCACCAGTGTGGGAAATAAACGCAATTCACTTAAGCCGATGGTTTCACCGATTTGGCTGACAGTTCCTTGTAAGTTGGAGAATATTGCTGAACCGGCAATGTTAATCAGTCCTAAACCTGTATCGCCTTGTTGTAAAGTATTAAGAAACGATCCGCCTAATAAAGCGACGATTTCACCGCGACTACGGCGAGGTTCGCTAGTTAGTACGAGGTTACTTGATAATTGGCTTGCTGGGCCTTTGGCTATGGCTTGAATGCGGACAGTATTTAAGGTACCAAAATCAATGGCGGAAACATCTTGAATTTCGCTAGATATGCGTGAGGTTCGTCCTAAGGTGCGCGTTGCTTCGGGGACAATGGCGACTAGGCGCACATCTAAGGTGGGGTCAAATCCTCGACTGGGGGTAAATGTTGCGGTTTGGTCGTAACCACGGGCTAAGGTAAATTGGGTGGTGAATAAGTTGATTTGACCTCTTCGCAGACTTACTGTTCCTTGGGGACGGGGTTTGGCTAAGGTTCCGTTGAGTGTGATGTCTCCTTGGGCGACAAAGCTAAATAGGGGTTGACGGGTAACGCGGATATCGTTGGCTAGGATTAGCTGTAAGTTAGCAAATTCTACAGGTATTCTCGGTGTATTTACGGGTGTGGCTGTTGTGGAAGGATTCGTATTAGTGGCTGTTTGCAGGGATGTTATGGTGATTTCGGGAGAATTGGCTGTTGGTGTGGTGGTATTAGTTGTAGCAGTTGCGTTTCCGAGTAAGACTTCACCATTATTTAGCTCAATTGTACCGCCGAGTCGAGGTGCCAAGGCTGTGCCTGTGATGACTGCGTTACCGCTAACTCCGCCTTGATATAAGTTTTGAAAGTTCAATTGTAAGTTATTTATCGCCACGGTGAGGGGGTTACTGGCTGCTTGTTGTTGGGCGTTTTGCGTGGCGACAATGGGGAGAATTCCTGTGGCTGTTAATTGTCCGCGACTGTAGTCTGCTTGGAGATTATCGACGATTAAGCGATCGCCTGCAAATTGCGCTGTGCCTGTAACATTAGTTAGGGGTTCTGTCAGGCTTTGGACGTTGAGTGTGGCATTATTAATTGTGGCAATGCCTGTAGTGCTTGGTTGCTTGAAGGTTCCCTGAATTTGGACGTTGACTTGTCCTTGTCCATCTACCCATTTGACTTGATTATTTAATAAGTTTAACAATGCCAAGCCTTGATTTTGCACGTTAGCTTGAATGCTAATACTATTATCTGGCTCAGTAGAAGCAAATGGTAATGGAGCCGGAATACTCCCGTTAATTTGAATGGGTTCTGTACCCGTAACTAAAACATTACTGCCAAAATTTAGCCGCGCATTATTATAGTTATAAGCAACTTGGGCTGATTGGATAGATTGATTATTTAAACTACCATCTACTAACGCTAATTCTCCCACGGCTTGGGGATTATTTAAACTCCCATTAAGGGTTGCATTAGCATTGATATTTCCAGCAATATCTACAGGTAATTGGGGAAAGAAAGGTTTAATATCTGCTAGGGCTAAATTTTGGACTTGCGCCTGTCCTGAGAGAGATTGCTGGCTTAATTGTCCGGTAAAGGCGAGGAGGGAATTATTAAAATTGACTTGCAGAGGTTGGAGAGTTAAATTTCCGTTTTCATAATTACCGCTAGCAATGAGTTGATTAATTTTATAATTACCCCAAACCCAGTTATCACCAACAAAGTTAAAGTCGATATTTAACCCAGATTGCAAAGAACCTGTAACGCCTAATTTACCGCTAATTATACCTTGTAATTCTGCTAAAGAAGGTATCCGCCGAGATGCTTGTTCCTGTCTTCTTTGCTGTGCAACTTGTTGGCGAATTTTGGCTACGTAATCTATTTGAGTTAATAAATCTGTATCTGGTAAACTTCTGGGTTGAGTTTGTAATACTTCAGCGCCAGCTAGGTTTGGTGGCTGTAAACCAGTTAGCGCATCTGTAAAATTGTAAATACTTAATGTTTGGAAGATATTTTGAATTCTAGCTTTGTCAAAACTCAATGCAATTTGCAATGGGTTATTACCTGTTGTGGGTAAGTTTCCACTGAGAGTATAACGATTTTCGCCTTGAATGATTTCGCCATTAGTTAAATTAAAAGTCCCATTGCCATAACTAATGTTACCGCGAAATTCATCTGCTGTAATTCTGCCAATTTGGGGTTGGGCAACTGCTATGTCGCCTACCAAACTATAATCATTTAAGTTAACTGTTAAATTTCCTGATAGTTGTCCGCCAATTGTGCCTAAATTATTATTGGCAGGAATGAATGTTTTAGCTAGAGATATGGGGAAATTTTGGACGTTGACTGCAAGATTATCGCCAACGGTGCGTCCTGTGGCGATGGTGGAATCACGGCGAATATTAAATGCGGTGGGACGATTATCTGCGTTTAAAGAAACAGCGATTTGGTCTTGGTTTCCAGTAACTTGAAATTGCGTTCCTTGTCCTGGTTGATAGCGGACATTTCCTGTTAATACTGGGTCAAATGCTAACCCATTTACCGCTAAATTTTCTAAGCGAATATTTCCATTAGCAATTGGCTGGGTAGGTGTACCGGAAACTTGTCCGTTAAAATCTACCCTTCCCGCTAAAGCCACATTTCCCGGAAGCTTAAACGGTAGAGTTTGTAAATTATAATCCTGTGCTTGGACATTGAGATTTAAGCCGGTAATTTGGGTAGTGGGTTGCAATGCCACAGCAATATTACCACTTGCCCTTAAACCGGGTGCGGTGGCTTGGAGAATTTGCAGGTTGCTGCCATTCCATTGAAATTGAGCA
The DNA here is from genome assembly GCF_963889195.1 of Calothrix sp. FACHB-168. Classification (NCBI taxonomy): domain Bacteria; kingdom Bacillati; phylum Cyanobacteriota; class Cyanophyceae; order Nostocales; family Calotrichaceae; genus Calothrix; species Calothrix sp. FACHB-168. The sequence continues at coordinate 162,589 of NZ_CAWPNJ010000010.1, read as the reverse complement.
GTTAAAGGTTGGGTGAGTGCGGCTAAACCTTGGGAAAGCCTGACAGTACCCGCAACTGCAATGTTTTGCGGTTGAAAGGAAGCGGTTGTTCCCACAGCTTGAACGTCACCATTTAACCGCCCGCGCAAATTTTGTGATAAATTATTCAATTGAAGCTGGGAAATAGTGGCTGTAGCTCCCCAGTCACCATTATTCAACTGAATATTTCTGACGTTAACGCTTCCCTGCGCTAAACTTAACCGCGCTGCGCCAGCAGCTTGAATATTTGCTAAGGCAAAGGAATTGGTATTACCGGAAATTTGTAAATTACTATTAACAATTTGCCCTGGAATATTCTTGGCAAATTGATTGAGTTGAATTTTGGTGGCATTGGCGACAGCTTGCCAATTACCATTATTCAGGCGAATATTATTAACGTTAACTCTACCACCAGCGACATTTAAATTAACTTTTCCAGCAGCTTGAATGTTAGCTAAATCAAAGGACTGAACGTTACCTGCAAGCAGCAGGTTACTATTAATAATCTGTCCGGGAATATTTTCTGCAAATTGATTGAGTTGAATTTTATTGGCATTAGCTACAGCTTGCCAATTACCATTATTCAGGCGAATATTATTAACGTTAACCGTACCGCCAGCTAAATTTAAGTTAGCTTGTCCTGAAGCTTGAATGTTAGGAAGTTGGAAGGATTTTGTCGTTCCTGCTAAGTTAAATTCACCGTTTAACGTACCTTGAAATTGTGGCGGTAAAGTTGCATTCGGGTTGTCGGGATTGCTGGTAGCTTGGGCTAGATTCTGGAGGGGAACTTGCGACGCATCAACTACAGCTTGCCAGCGATCGCCTTTTAGTTGTCCTGTAGCTGCAACTGTACCCCCAGCTACCCGCAAAGCTGTATTCTGAATTTGGACGATTCCTTTATTAATCGCTAATTCGACTTTACCGGGATAAGTCGCCATTGGTGCTTGGATTTGCACCAGAGTTTGCAAATTAGCGAGAGTTCCCGAAACTTGAGTATTGGCGGAGACTGTACCAATGCGAATATTAGGTAAATTAACATTGTACGTTTGGGCGATCGCATCTCCTGGTAAATTAGTAGCTTGTACATTTACCGCGACTCTTCCCTGCTTTCCTAAGCTAACTCTTCCCTTACCAGTAATTTTTCCCCCTTGGGTTGGAGTAGCTTGAATCTGCGAAATCACAATTTCCTGGGGTGTTCCTTGAAATTGCGTGGTAATATTCTCAAAGCTGACACGGTCAATTACAGCAGGTTTAATCGTACTCACCGCACCTGTAATTACAGGTTTTCTGATTGCACCTTGCAACTTGATATTTGCTGTCCAATCCCCAGTTGATGTGATGGGTAATTTAGCATTCAAGGTTTGTAAAAGATTCTGGGTAGTGACAGCTTTGACATTAGCTGTCAGATTATAACCAGTTTGGGCATTGATTCCCCCGTTGACTTGTACGGGAATGTTACCCAAGTTAGCGCTAAAATTGTCTAGTGCAACCTGCTGATTCTCAAACTGTAATTTACCTGTAGTGTTGGTTATTTTCGTGGGAAGATTATTTACTTGTGCAACTACTTGGTTAACATCAACTGTTCCAAATACTGTAGTTTGCGACTGATTGCGGGGGATATTAACCTTTAAATCACTATTAATAGTTCCCGCTTGTAAGTTAACAGGTGTCTGCACTAACTGTGATAAATTAGTCGCCAATAAATTAGCAGCGCGAATATTTAAAGTTGTTTGTACAGTTTTCGGGAGCGTTTCTCCAGAAATTTGTAAACTACCCCCAGATAGAGCTTGAGTGCTAATATCAAAATTGATCCGTTGATTTTGTTCTAAAAAACGCGCAATGCCATTTAATTGATGGAAGCCAACGCTAACTCGCTGTTTACCTGGTTGTAGCAATGGCGATAAGACTAAGACGCCATTTTGCAGACTCAGGGTTTCTAATTCAGTTTTAATGAAACCAGCATTTTCTTGAGTAGCTGTATTAATTCTTGTAGATACCCAACGCCCTTGTTTATCTTGTTCAATATAGATATCTGGACGAACTAAGGTAACATTGAGCTTTAAAGTCCGGTTAAAAACTAATTCCCAAGGATTGAAGCCGACATTTACTGCTTGTGCTACTAATTTATCGGGATCTGTAGTGGTTGCGGGAACTGACGTAGAACCAAAACGCAGACTATTAGGCGAAAAAGCTTCAACAGCACCTAACTTTACAGGTCTTCCTAGCAATTCTAACAAATTGCTTTCAATTAATGGTGCTAGCCTTTCATGTATAAAAATATTCGCCCACCAAATACCCCCGACAATTCCAGCAATTAACGCCAGTACTAAACTAATGCTGGTACGGGTTAAGATCAGCAGCCATAACCGTCGATGAGAATCCGGGGAACGTGTCATTTTATTTGTATAGGAAGCAAAAGAAAGCTTCTTAAATGCTTCTATGCCTAGAGTCTACCTTTATTAGACTGCCTGAAAATGCGAATTCTAAAATCATCTCTGTGGTAGATTGCATTTTTGCAAACTATAGCAATCTCATCTGAGTTGTGAAAATCTTTTTTTAATGAACCGCCAAGACGCCAAGTACGCCAAGGACAAGAGGAAAAAATGAGAATTAGTAAATTTTACAAATGATTTAGGATTCCTATACTTAAATCAGACAACTGGAAGCCTTAATGAAACAACTATAAGACTTAATGGAACAACAGTAAGACTTAATGAAACAACTATAAGACTTAATGGAACAACAGTAAGACTTAATGGAACAACTATAAGACTTAATGTTAAGTGATATTGCCTGATTGTGACGACTTTTGCATGAAAATTATCATACTTTGACTTAATGTTACCTGTTTCTACCCCTAGTCCCTAGCCCCTAGTCCCTAACCCCTACTCCCTACTGTAATAACTTTTGCAAAGAGCCACTAATTTAAGTGTTTTTATGGTTGTTATATGTAAAATTTATAGATGAGCATGGTAAGTGGGCTAAAACCATGTTGAATGTTCGAGTTTGCTAAATTTGTCGATGATGATTTGACGATTTCACCATTTCGCCAACTGGGGATGATTGATATTATGCCTAATTCATCGTTTATAGCTTCCAACCAGAAAAATGCTGCAACCAAGCGGGATGTGAAGCAGGTTCCGTTTGTGGAGTTATTCAATCATCGCGTACAGGGAGTAGTTTCTAGCGGTTCTGATATTGAACGAGTGTATGTATCCTTTTTTGAAGCGGGAACCCTAGATTATTATTGCAGTACCAATAATAATCGCCCTTGTGGAGGTTTAAGCGGCTATCCCTGCAAACATTTGCAAGCTGTGATGAAAGAAGCGATCGCAACTTACGGTATTGACCAAGTAATAAATTATCTTAAAGTTCCCGGCGACCCCAGTCAAATTACTTCCCTGAACGACATCATCAACCGTCGCGGTACGGTAAAAAAAGAACCAGCCAGCGAAGTCTTCAGCCGTTTTTTAAACTACCTCCGCTACCTAGAATTACAAACCGCCAACTCTCCCATCCCCGAAATGAGTTGGTTTGTTTAATTATAGGGCATGGGGCATTGGGCATTGGGCATTGGGCAGAGACGCGATGAATCGCGTCTGTACAATTGTCAGTTGTTGAAGACAGAAATACAGAAACTGAATTACGAATTACGAATTACGAATTACGAATTAATATCATGGCTTTCCCCGGCGCATTGCATCAAATCAGCGAAAGCAATCAAGAAATATTCGAGTTGATTGCAAGTTTAGATGAGTGTTTTATTACTGGTTTTGCGAATTTAGATGAGCAACATTTACAAACTTTACAAGCTATAGAGCGTGTATTTACTGGCACGCCTTTACAATCATCTTTAGCGGAATCTACTCAGGCGATTAGCACAAATGAGTTTGTAGATAAGCATTTTGCTGTATTGGCGACTGTCCGCGCGGCAATTCAAGGAGCGTTATTTGATACCTTGCAAGCTCAAGTCAGGAGTTTGTTAGGACGCGCAGCCATAGCTGAAGCAGAACTGAAACATGAAGCCGAAGAACCGCCGAGTAATGTCAAAGTGCTGTTAGCTAGTGTACGTCACTGGTTAATGGAAATTGCTTTAATCGGTTATGCACGTTTAGATATCGCAACTTTAGTTCCGTTTTTAGGGACACTGGAACAAATTCAAGCGGAACCTTTATTAGTTAGACAAGCTGCTTTACTGACTGGCTATTTTAATGAATTGATGCGCAATCTTCCCGTCGCTGATAGTGCAGCAATACCTAAATATCGTTGGGTTGATTTGTGGACTCAGGCGATGTTAGGCACTGTCCGCCCAGCTATTTTACCAAAATCGCAACCAATATCGGGTAATTTAGAAATTTTAGGTTTAGATTTACGCCAACACGCCAATTTAGTTAGTTTTACAGCCTATGGTTTACTAGATGCAAACAATCAAACTCAATTGGTGCGAGTTACCCAATCAGCTTACAAGGTAGATGCAATTAATAACGAGCAAATTTGGTTGTTATTTGCCAATGCGGCTATTTTATTAGATGCTTTCGCCCAAAATCGCGTCTTGAAAATCAAAGATGTACCCTTGCTACCTAATGGAGATTTATTGTGGCAAGGTCAAGGCGAACTTGGTGAAAATTATAACTTGATGAAGCGGGCGGCGGAATTTTTTGCTGAGAATACAGGTAATAGCTTGATTTATTCTACAGTGGCAGCGTGCGATCGCCATCCCATCCAAATCGCGGAACCGATATATCTCAGTAATTATCAAGTTGTAAAAAATGACGAGAATATTGTTTTAAGTTGGGGTGATGCGGGTGAACTCAGCATTGCTAATGAACGTATCAGCAGTTTATCAGAATTAAATTTAGACATAATAGCCAAATCTCAGCAAATCTTCGGCTTATTACGGTTCGATGCTGGTAAATGGTCAGTCCAACCTTTAGCAGTAGCAGTGAAAAACAAAATCACATCTACCGGACAAACCGCAGCGTCAGTCATTGCGAAAAAAGATTCCATCAAAAATAGTGTGGTGGGAATCTTACAAGAACGTTCTAGCAGACTACTGCGTAAGAGTTGAGGAAAAATCATGGATACAGAACAAATTGCTCAACGCCGTCAAGTTGTATACTGGCGCTTGCTAACTAGTATGTTTGGCTTTAGCGAACAGGGTGCAAATTTTGAACAAATGGCGACGGAAGTTGTCAGCGAGTTAAATTTACCCCAATTAATCCTCGACCCCAATATTAGTATTGAAAACTTACTCCACCGCTACCCAGAATTAGAAGCTGATTTTAATAATCCCATAATTCCCCAAGACGACACAAACGAAGCAGAAACCGCTACCCTACGCCGAGGCTTAGTTTTCTCTAAATTACTCCTGAATGCTTTCGGCCCCAACACCCAAACCGGAGTTGTCACCGCACAACAATACGCGCAATGGTTAAAAGATGTGGGATTTTTAGAAAAAGCCTTGGGATGTCAACCGGGAAGTTTACGCGGACATGGGCCGGGAATGGGGAAAAATCCCGGACAGCAAAATCAAGGACAAGGTAGCAGTCAAAGTGGCGGTATGGGTGCGGGTTTAGGTACTGGTGGCGGTTTCACCGTTACTGAAGAACAACTCCGCGCTACCCTCAAAGCGTTAGAAGGCGAATTAATTCACCGCATGGCTTTACACGAAGTCCTCAAAGATGACAGGTTAGCCAGTCAACTTACGCCATCAATGGCTTTGGTGGAACAGCTATTACGAGAAAAAGCGAATTTATCAGGAAATGCGCTGAAAAATGCTAAACGGTTAATTCAGGAGTATGTAGACGAACTAGCGCAAGTGTTACGGTTACAAGTCGCGCAAGCTGTCGCGGGAAAAATCGATTATTCGGTTCCACCAAAAAGGATATTTCGCAACTTAGATTTAAAGCGGACAATTTGGAAGAATTTAACTAATTGGAATCCACAAGAACAGAGGTTATTTGTTGATAGGTTGTACTACCACCATACAGCCAAGAAAAAAACACCAACTCGCATGATTGTAGTAGTTGACCAATCAGGTTCAATGGTAGATGCGATGGTGCAATGTACAATTCTCGCGTCAATTTTTGCTGGACTTCCGAATGTGGATGTGCATTTATTGGCGTTTGATACGCGAGTCATTGATTTAACAGCTTGGGTACATGACCCCTTTGAGGTTTTATTACGAACTCAATTAGGTGGAGGGACGCATATTTATGCGGCGTTAGTGGAAGCTGCACAAAAGATTTTAGAGCCACAAAATACGGCGATGGTGTTAATTTCTGATTTTTATGAAGGTGGTAGCGACCAAGTTTTATTTGACTATATTAAATCGTTGAAGGAGTCGGGATTGCATTTTATTCCGGTGGGTGCGGTGACAAGTTCGGGATATTTCAGTGTGAATCAATGGTTCAGGGATAAGTTGAAGGAGTTAGGTATGCCGATTTTAACGGGTAGTCCGAAGAAGTTAATTCAGGAGTTAAAAAAGGTGATTGTAACTTGAATATACTTAACCTATTCCCTTCAGCAATTTCTTCCTTTGTGTCCTTTGCGCCTTTGCGGTTCGTTAAAAGAAATAAACCGCGAAGGCACGAAGTACGCGAAGTGAAGAGAGTTTAAGAGAGATTTTACATTAATTATTAGGAGATAAAAATGGCAAGGACTAAGAGTAATAATACAAGTAGCGAGACTAAAGATAATACTGTCATGCTGCGCCAACCGGCGGAACTAAAATATGCAGAAGAATTAGAATATTTAGCCTCAATCGATAAAGGTACAAAACCCTTTTCTTGGCGACTATCGCCGCAAATGGTACGCACCTTTGTATTAGGAAGTACGCCATCGCAAAAGTTAGATAGGCAAATTGAGCAGAAATGGTATGGCGATAGTGCGATCGCAGAACGTGCTATTGTCACTTTAGCTTCTGACCGTGGTTTACTCTTAATTGGCGACCCCGGTACAGGTAAAAGCTGGCTAGCAGAATTACTCGCAGCCGCAATTTCTGGTAATTCCACCTATGTAGTTCAAGGAACTGCGGGAACAACAGAAGACCAAATTAAATATTCTTGGAACGTGGCGATGGTAATTGCGGCTGGTCAATCCCGCGATTCTTTGATTCCTTCACCCATTATGACAGCCATGCATAGCGGTGCAATGGGCAGATTTGAGGAATTGACGCGCTGTACTTCCGATGTCCAAGATGCACTGATATCTATACTGAGTGAAAAGTATATTTCGATTCCCGAATTAAAGACGGATAACGTAGCTTTCGCGCAACCCGGATTTAATGTCATCGCCACAGCCAACAGTCGCGACAGGGGTGTGAATGAACTTTCCTCAGCATTGAAACGGCGGTTTAATTTCGTACATATGCCGGTGGTGACGAATAAGAAGCAGGAAAAAGAAATTATCCTCTTCCGCACCAAGGAATTAATGAACCGTCACGGCTTTGAAGTCGATGTACCGCCAACATTATTAGATGTATTATTGCAGACCTTTGCCGACTTACGCGAAACCAGCGCCGCAGCTAGTTCTGACGACCAGCGTTTAGAATCGGCGCTTTCCACAGCTGAACAAATAGGTGTGTTAGAAGATGCGATTTTACACAGCCGATATTTTGGCGCGACTAATTTAGAAGCCGGTGCATTAGCCAAGTCATTAGTTGGTACTTTAGTACGTCGTCAACCAGAAGATATTTCCGTAATGAATCAATTTTGGCACGCCGTTGTAGAGAAGCGTAGTCAAGAACAAAAAGGTGAATGGGAAGCCTTTCTCGAAGGTGGAAAACAAGCGATGGGGTTATTTTAAGCAATATCTCTCTATAACTTTCTTCCTTCGTGTCCTTTGCGTCTTTGCGGTTCGTTTCTATCTTTCTCTCACGCAAAGGCGCAAAGAAGAACTCCAAATATTTGGAAACTTCCTAAACTATGAGTCTACCCACTGCATTCAACGCACTCCAAGAACAACTCCTCAACGCGGCGGAAAAATTCGCTACCGATGCACAACCATTAAGCGAAATGCTAACGGCTTTAATACAAGACGTAGAAAAAGCTAGCAGCGAACCTCTAGAAATTTTCCCCGTCTGTCACCACTCCCCCTCCTCCGCCTTACAGATGGTGCGACGTTTACGGGAAAAACCGCCGAAAGTCATCTACTTGGAACTATGCGAAGACTTACAAAACACCGTTGAAAATCTCCGCGATTGTAAATTACCCGTTGCTTTACAAGCCTTCGCTGCTGAATCTGAGCATTTTTCGCCCAAAATCATGCCGTTGAGTGTGGTTGCACCCATTACCGAAGCTTCTGCAGAATATCAAGCGATCGCATTTGCGCTGCAAAATCCCGAAACTCAGCTAGTATTTGTTGATAGGGCGGTGGATTTTGTCTTTCAATGGGAACCCCCTGATACTAAACTTGCTGAAGAATCAGAAGAACCCGCCAGCGATGAAGCAAAAATGCATGGTTCGGCGGTAGGTGTAGAAGTCGGTAGCCTCATCCCCACTTTTGACCAATTTTTAAGCTTTTTACTCCGCAATTCCAATACTCGCCACTTTTCAGAATGGTGGGATGAATATGTAGAAACCGCAATTATCGGTGCAGATTACGATACTTACCGCCAAGTAATGTTCCTTATCGGTAGTTTAATGCGTCGTTTAGGAACTCGCAACAAAGATATCGAAATCGACCGTCAGCGCGAACGCTATATGTGGACTACCATGAAAAAACACATGGCGGCGCATAATATTGCACCATCGGAAGCTATCTATATATGTGGTGCAGCGCACTCTGCTAGCGATGTAGAAGAATACAGCGTTACTAATAATAATCTCTGGGAAATTCCAGAACGCACTCAAACCAAATGGTTATATGGTTTAATTCCTTCCAGTTTTGCGGCTATTGAATACCAATTTCATCACCCAGCAGGTACGGTATCGCTAGCAGAAGCAACTTGGAAAAAGAATCTCAAGGTTACGGGGTTAAAAGGATTTTCGCTCAATAAAGAAGAGAAAGCGACTAAAACTAAAGCAAGTCCTGTTACAGCTACAAATTCCACCCTCGCAGCCTTCTTAACTCGTCCCCCAGAACTAGCCGCCGCAGACACAGAACAATTATTGCAATGGTGCGCGGATATTGTCGGATTAGCGCGGAAAAATGCCTATTTAGCGAGTACAGCAGACTCTATCGCCATTTATCAAACCTCAATGCTGCTAGCTGGGATGCGGAACCGAATGCACCCCACACCCTACGATTTCCAAGATGCAGCCATAACTTGTCTTGAAAAAGACCGCACTCCCAAAAAACGCAATATTTACCAACTTTGCCAAATTTTACTCGGAGGCGATCGCATTGGTACGGTTGGTTACGCTTCTTTACCTCCCCTAGCGCAAGATGTATATGACAGACTTCAACCTTTAGGAGTCAACCTACTTGCACAAACCAACCAACGCGCCTTAATGGATTTCAAACAGCAACCGGAACTTTTACCATGTTCTGATGTGCTCTGGCGATTGCATTATTTGTTGGGTGATACGATTGTCAAGCCAATTATAGGCGATCGCAGTCTTGGTTCAAAGCCGATTCAAGAATCTTGGGAAATTCGCATCGGTAAATACCAGCGCCATCTAATTATGCTCGGTTATGAAGGTGTCAGCATCGAGCAAGTTTTAGAACAGCGCCTCAAACAAACAGCTTTCTCTCCCCAAGCCAAAACTAGCGATGTTCTCAAAGCCACAGAAGATAGCATTTTATACGCGCGCAGCCTCCGACTAACGCAAGAACTTGGAGAACACGCGATTTCTCTCCTCAAACAAGAAACAGGTGTCAGCGACGCACCCCAAGTATTTGAACGAGTCCGCAGGCTAGTCCATTATTACCGCGCCACACCTTCAGGCTTACCGCAATGGATAGAACGTTTTGTTACCACAGGCTACGGACATTACGCAACCTTACTACCCCAAGCCTTTGCTGATAGAGGAACCACACCCGAACAAATCGCCGGGATGTTGAATTTTATCTTTACCTTGGAAAGTTTAGCGTTATCTCTAGGTTGTAACCGCAGTCAATTATTAATCGGTGTCAAACAATCCAGCCAAGGTTTAGACGACCCCGCCAAAATCGGTTTATTGTGGACAACAGAATGGTTACTAACATTAATAAAACTAGAAGAAATTCGGGAATTTTTCAATGATGTGATTAACAACGAAATGTTAATTAAATCTTTCCCAGAATACCTGAACGGGTTTATTTTATCTTTAACCTTTGCACCGAGAATTAGTAAATTTGTTGTCGAACTGTTGAGTAAATTATTCGCCACAGTTCCCGATAAAATTTTATTACCTTGGTTACCCAGCCTGATTCTGAAACTGCGACCCCATGCGCAAATTCTCCAAGGATTAATTAAAGAAGCCTCAAGTAATTTCCCGAAGAGTTTAGCTGGCTTTAATAACTGGATTCCCGCATGGTCGAAGCCGCAACCTGAGATGCAAAAGCAGGTTCAGCTAGTTGAGGCTGCACCCACACTCAGCGAAAGTGAGTTAAAAATCAGAGAATTTCTGTTTAATTCGCCAGCAACAACTAATGCGTTAGCTAAATTATTAGGTATTGAAAATTTGAGTTGGGAAGAAAATTTAGAAATTCCTCAAACTCCGAGCAATAATTTATCTGAATCAGAATCCAAAGCTCAACAATTAATCAATACCCATCCAGCAACTTTAAACTACTTTGCTGCTTTATTGTAATTTATGATAAAGCTAAATCAAATGCCCAATGCCCAATGCCCCATGCCCCATGCCCAAAATATAGAGGGTGGGGAAACCCCACCCCTACGGTATTTAAAAATCTTCCAAACCCAATGTAAGAAATCGTTCAATTACGGGATCTGTTTCTGATTTTAATTCTTTACTTGAATCTGATTCTACAACTTCAATAGGTTGTTCAATTTTTGGCTCAATTTTTGGCTCAATCTTTTTTTCAATTGGCTGATAAATTGGTTGTATCGGCTGTGGTGCTTGTTCAACTACAGCAACAACAGGTGAAGCGGGTTGTGGTGATGGTGATTGCTTTGACTTTTTACCTGGGGATTTCAACTTAGTTTGGGTAATTTGTGTTGTCGCACCCAGTCCCATCATTGCACCAGCAACTGTGTACATTGCATTCTGATTTAAGTATTGTACGCCCAAATATCCGACGGCGATCGCAGATACTGTGGCGGAGATGCTTCCCATGATAATTTGCTGCTGTTTCAACTGTTTATCCTTGATTTAGTTGGTAGTTTATACGTATTAAGCTCCTGACTTTAATGTAGCGTTAACTACGGCTTGGTCTATTAAATCGCCACCTAAATGACAAGTCATCCCAGCAGTTAAGTAGACTTAATACACCAAGTCTAGCTAGGCTGATTTTAGAACAATCTTGTAAACCAATAGCAGTTAGAGCTTTAGAGATTTAGCTCCACTCCTCAATAGCCTAATCTACTGATAAAGGTCAACCTTTTGCTACATATTGTTAGAGATAATACAGATACCGCATTTACTCCAAGTTTGCAAGTAACTTTAAACACAAGATGCTCAATTGTTCAATTTAGCGCTGATTAGGAGATCAGGTCAATATTCAGCAGGTATGATAACCAATGGCAATCATACCTCATTCACGGAAATGCGATCGCATCTTGAAAATGCCTAAATCCGCTTATCCAGTTAGAAAACAAGCATTTCGACTAATTCAATACAAAAGGTGAATCTTAATAGTAAAGAAAACTCTATGATGTAATTAGATAACAACTAAGGTAATAATTGCAATTTCACTTTTCCCGTAGTCAGCATAGTGTAGCCAATGCTCACTGCCATTAATGATAAAGCAAAGGAAATAAGCGAGATTGGCGCAATAAAAATTACACTACTCATAATTGCATAAGCCAAGCTAGCAGCAATCATCAGCCAAGCATATTGACGATTCTGTCCGCCATATTTTAAAGTCAATAACCCGGCAGTGATCAACAACATCACAGGCAAGCTAGGAATAAAGTATCCAGAAAAAATTACACTACTTGCCAAAACCTTAATGCCAAAAAGCATTAAAACTAATCCAATAAGTCTAATTATAAATTTCATCATCTATTGCTGTGTAGGTTCGCAATAGAATTTAGGTTTGACAGATACAAATTATGCAATGTCACCCCCAGTTTTGCTAGGAGTGACATTACCAGCCTAGAATCAGCCTTAGCTAAAGATTTTCGCCAAACTACTTAAGCGTTCGTAAACTGGAATTAAGCGATCGCCTTCTATTTCTACAGTAGAGGTGGGATAATGACGAATAGCCCCCAGCAAAGTTACTTCACCATTTTGGTTAATAGATGTGCTTAAAGCAGTTTGCAGTGCTTGTGCATTTAATTCCTGTTCTGGAGGATGAACTACATCACCAATTTCGTTAACTAAAACTGGCCCAGCCCAGCTAGAAAGTAAGTTATTTAAAAAAGCGCGATCGGCTTTTATTCCTGCTGTTAAAGCTTGACGGGCTATTGCAGGATTTTGTTGAGAAGCTTGTAAATAAGCTCTCAGTGTAGGCGTAGTTTTACCAGTTTCGACAAATTGATTTAATTCGGTGACAGAAATAGCGCCTTGAAAATTACCGTATTTTAAAATCACCTGTTCAGCCGCATCAGCATTAGGACTGAAGAATAAAACACTAGCCCCGACACCTAAAGCTATTGTCTGTCCGATTAATTTAGTAAATAGTCCTTTGCTGAATTGATGAAAAAATTGAAAAATCTGCATTTTATCGAACTTCCTACTATTGTAGAGCATAGAGAAACACAAAAAATCAGCCCTAGTTCTTCATGCTAATTTGTGCAGAGAAAAGTACAATCTGACTATGGGTTGATTCAGGTGTTGATCATGGGAACGGATGAGCGCGATCGCAGATTTTAACGAACTCAAGTATAATTCATAAGCAACAGTTCAATCAGCCACATTTTTTGATCAGGCTTAATTTTCATGTCTGAGAATTTTCCCTTCTCTAATTTTCAAGAACTACAACAATGGCATCAGGGAATCAAAGATGCTAACCGCAATAATATTTTTTGTCATTGTCGTAACTGTGGTTATGAATGGATGGATTCTACATTTGATGCTACTTGTACTCAATGTCATAGCCAAAATGTTGAAACTATTTCATCTTGGCAATTTCCCGATGATTAAATCACAGAGTTTTTAGATATGATACAAAATTGGTCGCAAGAAACCTATATTAAAGCTTATAAATTTGCTGCACAAGCACACCAAGGGCAGAAAATTCCTGGTTCCGAAATTCCTTACATCATGCATTTAAGTTTTGTAAGTATGGAAGTAATTGCTGCCCTAAATGAAAATCAAGAATATAATGGTGATTTAGCAATTCAATGTGCAATTTTGCATGATACCATCGAAGATACAAACACAACTTATGAGCAAATAACCAGCGAATTTGGTACAGCAGTTGCTAACGGTGTCCTCGCCTTAACTAAAGATAATAATCTAGATAAACACCTGCAAATGGCGGATAGTTTGCAAAGAATCCAACAACAACCACAAGAAATTTGGATGGTGAAATTGGCAGATAGAATTAGTAATCTGCAACCACCACCTTATTATTGGACTAGAGAAAAGATTACCAAATATCGAGAAGAAGCGATTCAAATTCACGACGCTTTAAAAGATGCAAGTAATTTTTTAGCTTCACGCCTAGCCAATAAAATCGAAAATTATCAATCCTTTATTACCCACTCTACAAATGACAAATGACAAATGACAAATGACAAATTACGCATTATCAATTATTTGTTCTACATCATAAGTTTTACCTTCTACAGTTACGCGATCGCCTGATACTAATTTTCTCCCTCGTCGCGTTTCCAAGACACCATTAACTTTGACAGCACCATCAAGAATGAGCCATTTTGCTTGTCCTCCAGTTGGTGCTATCCCTACCAACTTTAAAAACTGATCGAGTTTAATCATACTGTTACTTGTCAATTCCTGAATATCTTTCTAAAAAAGCTCAACCCATTCATAAGTTTTGTTTAAGTCTAATTAAGTTTGATATTAGCATTAGTTGAAATGCTCAACGTCAAACTTAGTTTGATCGAAGCCAAATTAAATTATCCCAAATTGTAGGGGCTGGGTCACCCAGCCCCTACGAGGTTGCTTGGTAAGTTAATGATTGGGATGTTTTTTTATTTTTGAATTTTGAATTTTGAATTTTGAATTGTTAATTAAGATTTTTCCCGTCGATGATTAGCAGCTTGTAATAACAACGATTCGGCAAAAGCGATCGCATCTGTGGCTGATTTTCCGCCAGCTAATTGCGCTAATTCCTCCCGGCGAGTGGTTAAATTATCCAAGGCTGTCACTCGCACCACAGTACGCTGTTCGCCGCTACCGTTGTTAGTTTTGTTACCTTTACCTTGATTGATAATTTGTTTATCAACGCGAAAATGCCTATCTGCCATTGCTGCTACTAAGGGTTGGTGGGTAACACACAATACCTGAGAACGCTGGCTGAGTTGGTGTAATTTTTCCGCGATCGCTTGTGCTACCCTGCCAGAAACACCTACATCAATTTCATCAAATACCATTGTCCCCGCAGCATCGGCTTGGGATACACAAGCTTTCAACGCCAGTAAAAAGCGGCTCATTTCCCCACCGGAAGCAATCTCGCTTAAAGGTTGGAGGGGTTCCCCAGGGTTGGGACTAAACATAAAGGTAATCTTGTCTGCACCGGTGGCGGTTGGGGTAGTCGGGACAATATCTACTTTAAATTGCACCTTTTCCATCGCTAGGGGTTTGAGTTCCGCGATTAACCGCGATTCTAGACTGTTAGCGGCTGTGCGGCGCAATTGAGTTAATTTATGGCAAGCTTGGGTGAGTTTGGCTAAAGTTGCTTGTTCTTGCTGTTCTAAACTTTCTATAGATTGTTCGCTATCGTTCAGTTCAGCTAATTCGCCTTGAATTTTTTGATAATAGGCGATCGCTTCTTGTAATGTCGGCCCGTATTTTCGGCAAATCTGCTTTAATTCCCTGATTCTTTCTTCTACTTCCTCTAATCTTTGAGGATCTGCTTCTAAATCTTCGCCATAAGCATTAATTTGTCTGGCGACTTCCATTAACGTAGCTTGCGCATCCCGCACCAAATCTAACAGAGGTTGCAGTTGGGTATCGTATTCCACCATATCAATTAAGGTGGCTTCGCTATCTCCCAATAAATCGGCTGCGGCTGGGGCTTCGCTGTCGTTTTGATACAAAGCCTGATAGACTTTGTAGCTCATCTGTTGTAAATCGACAACGTGATTTAGCCGTTCTCGTTCTTGTAATAGCTGTTCTAATTCGTTGGGATCGTTGAGGTTAACTGCTCCCAATTCCTGCACTTGATAGGTAAGTAAATCTAACTGTTGTAAACGTTCTCGTTCTGATGTCCGGCGTTTTTCTAATGCCAGATGTGCTTGTTGATACGCACTATAAACAACAGCGATCGCCTGACGCTGCTGCATTAAAGCATCACCACCATGTAAATCTAACCAATCCCGGACTTGAGAAGCTTGTCCGACTTGCACAGTTTGTCCTTGGGCGGTAATTTCCACCAAGCGATCGCGCAGTCCCCCCATCATCTGACGATTTACCAATACCCCATTGACTCGCGATCGACTGCGGACATTACTAGTCGTCGCCGAAATTTCCCGGCTAATTACTACAGAGTTTTCGTCTATCGAATCAATTTCTTGTTCGCTTAACCAACTAGCTAAAGTCCCATTAGATTTAAAGGTAGCTTCCACCATCGCCCGACTGGTTCCAGTGCGAATTACCCTACTAGATACCTTACCACCAAGGGCGGCATCAATCGCATCCAAGATAATCGATTTTCCCGCACCAGTTTCACCTGTTAAGACATTCAGTCCAGTACCAAATTCTAATTCTAATTGGTCAATTAAGGCAAAATTTTCAATTCGCAGGCAAAGCAACATCAAGCCACATTCTCCATCTAGGCAGATGCCGAATACTTCCAATTTTCAGGACTCTAGGCATGAGCGTTTAGCAACCAGCTTAAGCCACTACACAAGAAGTAGCAGCCCCATTTTACTCTAGTAAACTGTGTGACATACTCCTACACTGATTGCAAGCAATACAGTGTAGGCTTCTCAGCGACTCCCGGTATCCCCCGGACATTAACTGAGCTTTGTTTTAAGTCCACGAGAAGCCCCTCCGCAGACTATGCAATTTCTTACACCTCGGCTTCGCTCGGTGTAAGTCTGAGCGAAGCCGAAGACTTACCTTGTACCCTACGAATTTTACTGTCCTGGATGAGATGCTGGCTTTTTCGCACTATCGGACAAACCCTCAGGCGATTCGTATTAATCAAGATGTGCCTACTTACTTTTATGCTGTGCAACGGAGTCGCTTACCAATGATCGCAGTGCCACTGGGCAGAGGCTTATCAGACACCAATACGGGCGAAGTTAGCCAAAATAATTATACCAGAGAAACAAGAGATCATGGTGACTCCTCACCGACCCCTTGTCCTGTCAAACCTTCGGCTTGAATTGGTTAGGGGTCAGTTCGTCGTCACCCAAAAATTCATCTCATCGCTCACTGCGACAGCAGGAGCGAGAGGCTTCTTTTTGTTTTAGCTAAGATTTGACAACCGCTCTGTACAATTTCGCCATATTTTTTTAGTTGGAACTCCCTGAACTCTCTGGAGATTCCGCTAAAATAACTTGGCACCCTTGGAAGGAGTGAGGAATTATGGCAGAAGTGAAAATTGGCATTATAGGTGGCAGTGGTTTATACAAGATGGATGCACTCAAAGATATCGAGGAAGTGCATATAGATACGCCTTTTGGTTTGCCTTCCGATGCTTTAATTCTGGGTACATTAAATAATACTAGAGTAGCATTTCTAGCCCGTCACGGTCGCAATCATACTTTGTTACCTTCAGAATTGCCATTTCGCGCCAATATCTATGCAATGAAGAAATTAGGTGTAGAGTATTTAATTTCTGCTAGCGCGGTGGGTTCGTTGAAAGCCGAAGCCAAACCCTTAGATATGGTGGTACCGGATCAATTTATTGATAGAACCAAAAATCGCGTATCCACGTTTTTTGGTGAAGGAATTGTCGCTCATATTGCCTTTGGCGATCCAATTTGTCAAAATTTGGCTGGTGTAGTTGCAGATGCGATCGCATCTTTAAATTTACCAGAAGTTACTCTCCATCGCGGCGGTACTTATGTATGTATGGAAGGGCCTGCATTTTCTACGAAAGCAGAGTCAAATCTTTATCGCAGTTGGGGTGCAACGATCATCGGTATGACAAATTTACCAGAAGCCAAGTTAGCCAGGGAAGCAGAAATTGCCTATGCAACTTTAGCGTTGGTAACCGATTATGATTGTTGGCATCCAGATCATGATAGCGTCACCGTAGAAATGGTCATTGGTAATTTGCAGCGTAATGCGGTGAATGCACAAAAGGTAATTCAAGAAACTGTGCGCCGCTTGAGCGAAAATCCTCCTGCTAGCGATGCACATTCAGCTTTGAAATATGCAATTCTCACACAGTTGGATAAAGCACCCGCAGCGACAAAGGAAAAGTTGAGTTTGTTACTGCAAAAATATTTTTAGATAACTATATATCAATATAGTTTAGTTAAGAATAATTGTTTGTTGGGCTTACCGTGTATAAACCCAACAAACACCTGGAAATGTTGGGTTACCCTACGGGAAGCCGCTCCGCGTCTACGTTCCTCAACCCAACATAAGTGGCTTAAGAAACAAGATACTTCCGTATATTTACAGGATATATATCCATTTTATAAATTATGTAACAGCGATTGTAGCTAGTCGCGCACATCTGTGTGCGACTACTTGATATATGAATAAATTTTCTACATGAAATATGGGAATAATCAATTAAACATGAGTTAGACAAGTTCTATATTCATGTCCCTCTGCTCTGAGAGGGAAAAGCAGTAGCTTTGATAATCTGAGGACAAAACGCTTAATTTCTACCAATGAGTTTGAATTGCGTTTGTAATACAGATTAAGTATCGTACCATTTTCTCCATCTAAATTTACTGTAAATATAGAAAAAATATGGAAAATAAAATAGAAAATAAATCAGATAATCAACGGGATATTAGATTTGATATTTTGAAAAGTATTGGTCTAATATGCATTATTTATGCTCATATAGGTTCAGAAAATAATATTTTCTTTCATATCAGACGTTTTGATGTTCCGCTCATGGTCATTGTATCAGGTGCATTGTATTACTATTCAGCTAGTAAAAAACAAATATCTTTTCGGAGTTATTTAGAAAAAAGGTTACCGCGCCTGATAGCTCCAGTATGGTTATTTTTGACTTTTTTCTTTGTTTCCGCTTATGGAATTTTCACCTTACTTTCCCAACCATATCCCTTCGCCCAAGAGAAAATATTTGAGACATTTATTTTATCTGTTGGCATTGGTTATGTATGGATAATTCGCGTATTTATATTAGTGGCGATTTTTTCTAGTTTACTTATGAATATCTACATATATTGTCGGACGGAATTTATATTTCTGGCTGGCTTATCTTTAACTTACATACTTTATGAGATTTTACTTAAATTAGTCTCTCGTGTTAATTTACATAGTCAATTTATTGCGGGCTTTATTAATGATTACCTATTTTATCTCCTGCCTTATGGTTGTCTATTTGGCTTAGGTATGACTTTACCAAAACTGAAAAAAAGAATAATATTAGTGACTATAGGCATTTTTTTGGGAATATTTTTAGGTTTAGCTGTTTATTATTATTACCAAAAAGGGCATTTTGTTTCGACTAGCGAGTTTAAGTATCCGGCAAGACTCTACTATATATCCTATGGAATTATTATGTCATTATTAGGTTTTTTGTTGGTTGATAAATTGGTTGTTAAGTATAAGTTATTAACAACAAATAATTGCTTTTTTAAGACTATTGTTTTTATCAGTTCATCTTCTTTATGGATATACTTATGGCATATATTCTTCGTTTACTACTGGCAAAATTTATTGTCTAAAAATTTACCTGAATTTATGAATCGCTTTAATATAGACTTTTTATTAGTCGTTCTGGGAGCAATCACGGTAACATATTTACAGAAGAAATTTATTTCCAGCTTAGTCATAAAAAATAGATTTGGACAAAATAACTTAGATTTACTTGTCCTACTATTTTTGAAATAAAATGCATAATTATTACCTTAAGCAACTTGAAAATTAAAGCTGAGAGTAGCCCAATGATTAACATCTAATACGTAGGAATCAGCTGCTGTACCGTTGATTTCAGTTTTGACGGGACTAGCGTTATGTAAATCCTGTAAGATGGCTTTGGCTACTTCTAAGGGGTTTAATAAGGGGCCGATTGGTTGTTGATCTGTGGTGCTATTTTTAGCAGTTTCTAAGGTAGTCAGGGTTTCGCTGAAGGGATGGGTGCTAAAAATGAGTTGGTGTTCAGCTTCATAAGCTGGGCCAGGAATCACCCAACCAGAATTAGTAGCGCTTTGTGGAAGTATAATTGTTTCGCCGGGAGCGATGACTATTTGTTTAACTAGGGGTTTTGTGGTTACATTGTTGGCTTCTGGGGGAGTTTGCCAAGGATAAAAGGCGATCGCATTTCGGTTATTTTTTAATCCCACAAGTATAAAATACAATGGGCGATCGCCTAAATTTTGCAGGCGATACTGCATTTTACTCCCAATCGGCACAATTGCCGTGCTAATTGTTTTGTTTGTCGATGTTTCTCCAGCCAAGCTACGCATAGTTTCTCGTTGCATCACTAAGCGCGGTGATAAGCTGTTAATAATCTCTAGGCTGGCTTTGATTGCCAAGCGAGAAGAACCTTCATTTTCCGTAAGTCGCCATAACTTAGCGGCTAACAAAGTCGGTAATTTTGGCGCTAATCTTTGGACTGCAACTTTTACCGCTTCCCCCATGTCCCCAGGATTGTTGAAAATTGCCTCACCACCTAGAGAAAATAAACTGTAGCGCGTGGGAATAGGTAAGAGTTTACTAAACAAATAATCAGCCGATTGTTCTCCCCCTACCACCGTGGAAACATGGGAAATTGTGGCAAAGGCGCTAGTTGCGTCTACTCGTTCAATTCTTTCTAATGCTGTATCTAGGGCAACGATTAAATTAATGTTGCGGGGTAAAATTCTCACTGCTTCTTGGACTAGTTGTCCAACTTTCACCTCAGTAGTATTATTAATAGTGGAAAATTGTGCTTTGGCTGTTAACCCAGTCCGCGATCGCAATATTAGCTGTTCTCCACTCACCAAGCTAAACCGAGAATTAACGCCGTAATGTTCCAATACTTGCGGTGGGATTCCCCCTAACCATAAACTCACGCTTTTACCGTCGTCTTCTTTGGCGATTATTGCTCCTTCGCCGCCAATAGGGCTATCAGGCAGCAAATTATCACCGATAACAGGATTTTTCTTGCTGGTAATTAACCCTGGCTGCTGCTTGCTTCCCAACTTACCTATAGAACTTTCCACTTGCCCAAGGCTAACTTGAATTGTCTTGCTGGGGGTGACTTCCCATAAATATTGAGTTAAGGCGTAGGTAAATAACCCCGCACTAAAACCAGATAACAGCAATTCCCTAGCTGATTGCTGAGGATCTACCGTTGCTGTTAATAGCAGGGGTGGGGTAAGTTCCTCCTTACTCCCGGTGTTTTTCGCCTTCAGTTGTTGGAGAAATTCTAATTCGGCTGTGGCTAACTTCCCATCCTCAACTTCGGGACGGGCGCGAATTCCCAACCCTGTCCCAATTGTGGGAGCATGGTAACTAGTATCTAATACGGCGGTGACACGATCTGTAGGCAGCGATCGCAATAATAATAACAGCGTTTCTTCTAGTAAATAATTGACATTTTTATTATCTTGTGCATCTGAAGCTATCAAGGCATTTTGTACAGTTTCGGCTGCTGATTGAATGCGCGTCCCATAACCGCTAAAGTGAAAGACTACAACATCCCCAGCTTTAACTTGCTCGCTGAGATGTTCTAAAAAAGCGGCTTCGATAAATTCTCGGCTAGCTTGTTCTTCCGTCAACGTCAAAATATTAGCCGATGGGAAACCAAAGCGGTGGATTAACAATTCTTTTTGCAGTTCCACATCAGTTAAGCAACCGCTCAGTTTAGGATTTTGCGCGTATTGATTAATTCCTATTAATAGAGCAAATTTACGCAGACTGGGTTGTGCTAAAGCTTGGTGATAGCGATTTCCCCAAGAAAACCACTCAGCCTCAGTTATACCCAAAACTGCGAGTATTGAACCAATTCGTTGTAAAAAACTCCGACGTTTCATAAATTTGCTATCAGCCCTCAGCCCATCAGCATAACAGCTTAAAGGGCTGAAGCCTGTAGTGTAAAGTAAAGTGGGTACAATTTCGCTTTATTAGCCTTAAACTGGCAACTGTACCTTCATAGCCCTTGCTAATTCCGCCGCTACCTCTGGACGAGAAAATTCTGGAGGAGGTAATTCACCCCGACGCAGCATTTCTCTCACTTTGGTTCCCGACAGGTGAACTCTTTCTTCTGGCTTGCTGGGGCTAGTTTTAGTTGTCGCCATTTGTTTGGTGCGCGTACAGTAAAACGCATGTTCAAACTTCATGGGGACAATTCCCAATTCCTGCGGTTCAAACTCATCAAAGATATATTGCGCGTCATAAGTGCCGTAATAGTCACCCACACCCGCATGATCGCGCCCGACAATAAAATGAGTACAACCGTAGTTTTTCCGCACTAAAGCATGGAAAATTGCTTCTCTAGGGCCAGCATAACGCATAGCTGCTGGATTAATAGCCAAAATCACTCTATCTAAAGGATAGTAATGTTCCAGCAAAATCTCATAGCAACGCATCCGCACATCAGCCGCGATGTCATCTTCTTTTGTCGCCCCGACTAATGGGTGCAAAAATAAACCATCAACAGTTTCTAAAGCGCACTTTTGAATATATTCATGGGCGCGGTGGATGGGGTTGCGAGTTTGAAACCCAACGATAGTTTTCCAGCCTTTATCTTTGAACATTTGCCGAGATGCGGCAGGATCGATTTGATAGGCGGGAAATTGCGGATGGGGATTGCGTTGTAATAGCCAGATATCACCTGCGAGATTAATTGGCCCTTGGTTATAGACTACCTGTACTCCCGGATGTTTAGCATCATCAGTGCGATAGACATTAACAGCTTCGCGGGTTTTGTCGTAGCGATATTTTTGTGTGAGGTGTAAAACGCCAATATATTCGCCGTTGGGATTATCCAGACGAACATAGCCGCCTTCAGTGAGAGGGGAAGCGACTTCTTCGGTTACTGACAGTGTAATTGGGATTGACCACACAACACCGTTAGCTAGACGCATTTCGCTAACTACGCGATCGTAATCTTCCTGGTTCATAAAACCTGTGAGTGGACTAAACCCACCGATCGCAATCATTTCTAAATCGGAAACGGCGCGATCGTCAAGTTGCACTCTGGGTAAATACTCAGCCTTAGAGAGAAATTCCTCTCTTTGTTCTGGTGTGGCGATGCGATTAACTAACTGTCCACCGTGCGGCGCAATAGCATCTGGATGGTAACTCAACGTAATCCCCTCTTCGAGTTAAGGTAATTGTTTCAAACTATGTACTAACTTATCAAAATGTTGATACACAGAGAAAAAGAGTTTTGAGAATTTGTGGATGAAGAATTAGGCGTTGCTGAGTGAAAATATGAATTTGTGTCACGCAGAGGCGCAGCGAAAAGTCTGAGCGGAGGCTTCCTCCGATCAGAACTTTTCAAGACAGAGGCGCAGAGAGTAAGAGTTTAAGAAAGGGAATTTTTGATTTTCATATCTGGATTCAGCAATGCCAAGAATTAAGTTACCCTGAAGCTAATGCACTCTACAGCCTGGAATTATGACTGCGGTATCTCCTGTAGTTAAACCTGTTAGCTTGATGCGGCTAGCGCCTGGTAGCGTTGTGACTATTGATGATGTGACTTGGGAAGAATTTGAGTCCATCTTACAAGAACTGGGACAAAAGCGATCGCTCCGCGTTGCTTACAGCAATTCTACTTTAGAAATTATGGTTCCTCTACCTGAACACGAAAAGCCAAAAGACTTAATTTCTGATATTGTCAAACTTTTACTTAAGAAGCTAGGAAAAAGATATGAACCTTTTGGTTCAACTACATTTAAGCGGGAAAATTCAGCTGGAGTAGAACCAGATGCTTGCTTCTATATTGAGAATTACCAACGTATGATTGGTAAGCGCAGACTAGAACCAAACGATCCGCCTCCCGATTTAGCAATTGAGACAGATGTCACCTCAAAAACAACTCTTGATGCTTACGAAGCGATCGCTGTTCCTCAATTATGGATTTACAATGGCAAAAAGCTCTCTATTTATCTGCTCACAGATGGGCGTTATATTCAATCTGATAATAGTCCCACCTTTCCGAATATACTTTTAAATCAGATGATTCCCGCTACAATAGAACGAGCTTGGCAAGTAGGAATTGTGCAGGCTTTAGAAGAGTTTGAGCAAGAAATAAACTCAAATTATTTTTGATATGTTTGACCCTTTAGAGTACGCTGATGAAAAATTAGACTCACAACAGGAAAATGAGTTACTTAAGTGGGTTCGTCAACTTGATGATGAGCAGAAATTTACCTTTGTTTGGCGCGTTTTAAACGCAAATGATTGGCAAGGATGCAAATTAGTCAAGCGATCGCAACTCAAGCCTATTTTTTTAGAAGTGATTCTTGAAAAAGGTCTTGTTTACGGTGATGCAAGTTCAGTGGAATGGTGGATAAAAGCTGTTTTACCTGGTTTGGGTTATAGACGAGTACTTGAGATTATCAAATCTCATATAGATATTGCTCCCTTGTGTGTATATAAAAGCCTGTATTGGCTACCTTGGTTATACCGTAACCAAACAAAAAAACTGCAAAATGAGATATTAGAGATTATCAGAGAATTCAAGAATAAATACCCAAACTATCAACCCCTTAGAAGTATAGGTACTCATGTTTGAAAACATATACAGCATATTTCAGGTAAATGAGGTACGCGCTTCTTAAAAAGATAGGAAAAAGGTATGAAATTTTTGGGTAAAAAGTAAAATTAAAGATACTGAACTTCTTAAAACTGTAACAATTACTTTACAAAAATTCAGAACAAAAGATTATAAGTAAAAATAGTCAAGCATATACATAATTATTAGGAAATTCTGGCTCGTTATACTAATTGAAAAAAAGAATGCGACAGATACTTAGGTTGGGTTGAAGGTCGTGAAACTCAACAGATACAAGGTTTTGGGATGTTGGGTTTCGTTCCTCAACCCAACCTACATCTGTATTGTCCTGTAGACAGGATTTGACTGGCGTAACCTCTGAGATTGACTGTTAAAAGTTCAATTTCTTCTAGTAGCGAAAACTTTTCATCTTCTGGAGGGAACTTAATTATAATTTCTTGTCTTTCGCTACGTGCATTTTGATAAACATTATTTAACTGTGATAATAGTTGCAAAATGTTTTTACAAATTAAATCTTGCTTATTTTAAATTGCATCTGTCATACAGCAATCTCAGATAATTCGTGTAAAAAAATTACCATTGTCTGCTGTTAGCTATTATTTGCTTGAAAAATCTGTTGAGCAGTCAGATTTAATTCGGGAAATGTTGGCGACTCTATGCGGTCTGTACCTCTAAATTGTTTACCTTGATATTCGCCCTCATTATTTAAAGAGTAAATTGTGATTGTTGGCTGTTTGGGATCGCCTATTAATAGCTTGCTACCCAAAGCTAAATAATCCACTATCCAATATTCTTTAATACCCATTTCTTCATAATCGGCAAACTTTTTGTGATAATCATCACGCCAGTTAGTACTAACTACCTCAATCACCAATGGGATTGATTCTGGTTGAATTAAGATAGACTCTTCTTGCCAGCGTGGTTCATTTACTAAATTGGCAAGATTCATTACAAGAACATCTGGGAAGTATCCAGACTGTTTATTTTCTGATTGTACTAGTGCCTTATTCGATATACCGTATTTGAGCTTAAGTCTTACAAATTCGTATCCTAAAATCGCTGCTAAAAAAGCAATAATTTCTTCATGTTTTCCTTTGGGTTGTGGCATTTGAATAATATCCCCATCGTATAATTCGTAGCGAATATTTTCTAGTTGTGTTTTTAAAAATTCTACAAATTCATCGAATGTAACTAGTTTTTGTAGAGATTGTGTCATGATTTTTACCTTTCTTTTAGATAAGGTTTATTTTTACATTTCAATTTGTTTGGCACATGTTAAACGCAAATGCTTGGCAAGGATGCAAATTAGTAAAGCGATCGCAACTTAAGCCAATTTTTTTAGAAGTAATTCTCGCAATCCTGAAGATGATTCCTCAAGTTAGCCATCAGAAAAACTAGATCCCCGACTTATCAAAAAAGTCGGAGATCTGATGTTGATTAACTAAACTGTTCGATAATTCCGCCACCTAAAACTTTATCCCCTTCGTACCATACCGCCGCTTGTCCGGGGGTGATGCTAAACTGGGGTTCATCAAACACCAAGCGCACGCGGGAGTTTTCCAGAGGAATCACTGTGACTGGTGTGGGATGAGAACGATAGCGAATTTGCACTTCTGCATGAATTGGGGTGGATGGTTCAGCAATCGAAACCCAATTGACGCGATTGACGGTGCATTCTGGTTGAGTGGCTTTAGTGCGATCGCCTACAATCACTCTATTATTTACCGCATCTAATTCAATCACATACAAAGGTTCTGCCGCCGCAACTCCTAAGCCTTTACGTTGCCCAATCGTGTAATGATGGACACCATCATGCTGTCCCAAAATTTTACCGGAAGTATCCACAATATCGCCTTTTTTCGGCGCAAGATACTTATCGAGAAACGCCCGCATAGAACCGTTGCTTTCTACCAAGCATAAATCTTGGCTTTCTGGCTTATCGGCGGTAGCCAGTCCATATTCGGCAGCGATGCGGCGGGTGTCAGCTTTTTGCATATCTCCCAGTGGAAATACGGTAGCCGCTAGTAAATCCTGCGACAAATCGTAGAGAAAATAAGACTGGTCTTTATTGCGGTCAACTGCCCTTAACAATTGATAGCGCCCAGTAGCTTCATCATAGTTAATTTTGGCATAGTGACCGGTAGCAATGCGATCGCATCCCAATTCCTGACGCGCATATTGCACCATCGGCCCGAATTTCACCGTTTTATTACATTGCGAGCAAGGCAAAGGTGTGATCCCCACACTGTAACCAGCTACTAAATAATCGACAATATTTGTCTGAAAGACATCGCGAATATCAACAACTTGATGGGGGATACCCAATTGTTCGCAGATATTTGCCGCGTCGATCATTCCTTCAGAACAGCATTGACCTTTACCTTTCATTAGCCAAAGGGTCAAACCAACGACTTCATAGCCTTGATTGTGGAGTATAGCGGCGGCGGTGGAACTGTCAACGCCACCGGAAAGACCAACGACGACTTTTTTCATATCCTTAAAATATTATTAGGCTAGTGGCTGCTGATAACGCTAATGCTAAACACCAAACGCAAGTTTTGCAGTATGAAAATATATGCCATGCAGCCCCATTGTGACGATTGTAGCATATATATCTTCAAAGCCTTGCTATATAAGCACTTCAGGTATATAAGTAGTAATAACTCAATTTTAGATTTGGAATTGCGATCGCCAACCATTCTCAATCACCAAATTCTCACCCTCAACCCTCCACAAAGGATAATAGAGACAAGGGTAAAATCACTATTGCCTATTTCCTTTTTGGCAACGGACAACTGACCACTGACAACTGACAAAAATCAAAAATTTTCGCCATACCTATGCAATGCCACTCAGCCCAATAAACACATTCTAAGTTAACACTTATATAGGTGCTACAACAGACTGCTCTATTAGTTCCCTTATTAGTTCCCTGAGGAAATTGTTGAGAAATACTGTTACTACTATGTCCAGATCAATACCAGACCAATTATTTACCCTACCCATAGTTCCCTTGTTTATGGGAGGATGCTTGGCATTGTTACCCAACTCTACCCCAGTCCAAGCACAAGTTACCAAGGGTGGCTTTCTGTTAGCACAACGCACGGTAGTGAATAGCTTACCACCACCACCCAGTTTGCCGCCAATTCCTTCTAATCAGCAGCAATTAAATACAGCCAGTCAACCGCCACAAACAGTAATTTGGAAATCATATAATCCAAATTTTCAGTCTCCGCCTCAAGTTAGGGTTAATCAAAATTTTAGACCTTCCCAAACACCTTACCAAACAGTCCAAGCTAACTCCTATACTTGGAGTGCTGAACGCTATATTGTTTACGTCGATGGTGGTGATTCCCAACAGTTGCAACGTGTACGCCAGTTAGAACGTAGTGCTTATATTAGACATTTAAATGGGCGGCCTGTAATTCAATCAGGCTCATTTAGTAAACCAGCCAACGCCGAACAAAGAGTTAGAGAATTAGAGTTAAATGGTATTTATGGTGCCCAAATTGTCAGAGCTTCTAGCGGACAACAAGTAGGCTATGGTTATGGTGGGCCTGATTATAGAAATTCCCAACCACAGAGAGTTAGAACTAGTTATTACTATGTAACTATTCCTGCTAGGACACAAGATTTATCTGCTATTGCTAGCCGCATTCGTCAAAGTTCTGGACGCTATGACATTGTAATTGAAAGGCAGCAACCATTGGGGCCCCATATCGCTGTAGGGCCTTTTGGAAAGCGCGAAGATGCAGAACGCTGGAATGACTATCTAAAAAAATTGGGATATGGTAACGCCAGAGTTTACTACGGTAAGTAAGTGAAAAAGTTGTGCTTATACCATTGCCCGTAATTCGTAGGGACGGGGTTACCCCCATTGGTGTCAACTTAGCGTGAAACCCGCTTACCGCAAGGAACTTCAGTTCCTTGCTAATAGCCAAAGTCATCTCAAGATGACTAAATATCCTCAAAATCTTCAGTCTACTTTAGTAGACTTGCGCTATTAGCCTGAGAATTCATTCTCAGGCGGGCGACAAAGCTAAGACAGAGGCTATTTTAAGCTTAAGTTGACACGTATGGGTTACCCCGCCCCTACAAGGTTGATATAATTCGTTCCTTAGAGTTATTTTAGGCAATTTAATTGTGCAATTAAAAAGCGCGATCGCTCAATTCGTCTAATTAATCAAATTACAGATTCCAACCACCAGAAACTTCCACAATTTGTCCGGTGATATAATCAGCATCTTTATCGACAAAAAAATTGACAACTCTTACCATATCCTCAAAAGTCGCCAGTCGCCCGCAAGGGATTTCATTTAAAGGTTGACTTACAGAGTTTTCTACCACTCCTGGCGAAACAACGTTGACGGTAATTTTATGTTTAATTAACTCTTTTGCCAGGGCTTTACTGTAGAGAATAATTCCCGTTTTGGCAATTACATAAGGAGTTGACATCGGACGAGCAATTAAATTTTGCGCGCCAGCAAAACCTAAGTTGATTATACGACCCCAACCCATTGCTTTTAAATGAGGTATTGCAACTTGACTGACATAAAATGTCGCATTTAAGTTGCTATCTAAAATTTCTTGCCACTCTTCGGGTGTAATGTCTTCAATTGATTTTTTCAAGTAGTTGCCAACATTATTGACTACTACAGAGAGTCCTCCCAAGCTTTCGGCGGCGCTATCTACTAAATTACGTACTTCTTCTGGCTTGGTGATATCTGCTTGTACGCTAACAGCTTTTACCCCATAGGCGGCGGCGGCCTGGGTGACTTCGTTTGCCGCTTCTACACTGCGGTTATAATGTACTACAACATCAAAACCTTGACTGGCTAAATCCAGCACAATGGCGCGTCCAATACCTTTAGCTGCACCAGTTACCAAAGCTTTTTTAAGGCTCACCATTGATCTGCTGTAAATAATTTTCTATGAGGATCTGAGTATAGCTATTTAAAGGATAGTTTAATGCTGCTTGTGGGCTGACCCATTCCCACTCAACTATTTCTTCGTTGGGTGTAATGTTAACTACCGCCGATTCAGCGTAGTAATTTAGCATCACAAAGTGAGCTTCTTTGCAAAATTGCGGGTCTAGCCGTGATTCTTGCAATAACGCCCAGCGAATATTGGTAATATCTAAGCCAACTTCCTCGCGGAATTCACGGATGAGAGCAGCTTCTAAAGATTCGCCCCATTCGACTTTACCCCCTGGAATACCCCACAAGCCTCTCCATTTAGTAGTTTTGGCAATGAGAACTCGATCTGAATTCGAGTCTTTAACTAAGGCGGCTACGGTGACAACAGGTAGGCGAGCCGGTTCTGTTTGGTTCGAGACTGGCTCTGGAATTGGGATATTGGTAATCATTGAACTTTAGTTTGTAAAATTTTTCCGCTATGGGCTGCTCTTGAAACGATAGTCCTGCATCTTTTCAAGTAAACCATACCTAATGGTATACTGATATGCCTTCGGTATATTTACGTCATTTTTAACTACTAAGGTACTTAAAATTTTCAGAATTAATATGAAGAATTATATCATGTGTGGATCGTCCCGGACTTTGATTCATCATCTCTCAGCTAAAAATTGAGCATTTCACATTCAGGACTTGCGACTATGACTAATCTTCAAAATCGAGAAGCAGAAATTTCCCAATTTGTAGTTACCGCAGCACAGATGCGGGAGATTGAAGAGAGGATATTTGCCGCCGGAATGCCTGTAGTAGCTTTAATGGAAAAGGTAGCCGGATTAATTTCCCGTCGTCTAGAAGCGATGATTCCCCCTGGTAAATCTCGTGTTGGGGTGTTAGTGGGGCCGGGACATAATGGCGGCGATGCTTTAGTTGTAGCGCGGGAATTACATTTTCGCGGATATGAGGTTTGGATTTACAATCCTTTTAATAAGCTCAAAGAATTAACTGGAAAGCATTTGCAATATGCTCAAAGTTTGGGGATACCCTGCTATCAAGCAATTGAGCAGTTACGAGACTGTGATGTCTTGGTTGATGGCTTGTTTGGCTTTGGTTTAGAAAGAAAGCTCAAAGATAAGATTGTAGTTGCTATTAATGAATTAAATACCTGGAAACAGCCAATTTTTAGTATAGATTTACCTTCCGGCTTACATACAGATACAGGGGAGGCTTTAGGGACAGCAATTCGCGCTACCCATACATTTTGCTTAGGTTTATGGAAGCTAGCTTTTTTACAGGATCGTGCTTTAGATTATCTTGGTAATGCAGAGTTAATTGATTTTGATATCCCCATCGCGGATGTAGAAGCTGTACTCAAAGATGTAGCAAAATTTACTCGCATTACTACTGCAAAAGCGATCGCAAATCTTCCCCTACCCCGTCGTCCAGTTACCCACAAATACAAAGAAGGACATTTACTGCTAGTTTGCGGTTCTCATCGCTACGCTGGGGGAGCAATTTTAACGGCTTTGGGTGCGCGTGCTAGTGGTGTGGGGATGTTATCAATTGCTGTACCAGAATATATCAAGCCGATTTTGGTGTCACATTTACCAGAAGCGTTGATAATTGGCTGTCCGGAGACAGAAACAGGAGCCATTGCTCAATTACAATTACCAGAGAAAACCGATTTAAGTGACTTTGATGCGATCGCAATTGGCCCTGGTTTAACAATTGATGCCACACCTATTGTGCAACAAGTAATGGAAAGCAAACGTCCTTTAGTTTTGGATGCTGATGCTTTAAATATCTTGGCACAAATAGGAACCATTTCCACCTTACAAAAACGCCAAGCACCCACCATACTGACACCCCACGAAGGTGAATTTAAGCGTTTATTTCCCAATATTCCGGATATACAACAAGATAAAGTCAAAGCCGTGCGCGATGCAGCTTTACAAAGCGGCGCGATAGTTTTGTTAAAAGGTGCGAGAACTTTAATTGCTAATGCTCACGGTTTATTGTGGCTAAATCCCAACAGTACCCCAGCTTTAGCACGTGGTGGTAGCGGCGATGTCTTAACAGGAATAATTGGCGGATTATTAGCACAAGCGATGAAAAAACAAATTGCCATTGAAGAAGTTGTAGCCACTGCTTCTTGGTGGCATTCTCAAGCAGGAATTATAGCAGCCCAAGAGCGTACAGAGTTAGGTGTAGATGCTTTTACTTTGACACAATATTTGATGCAGGCAATAGTCATTTGTTAGAGACGCGATGAATCGCGTCTGTACAAGAGTCATTTGTCCCCCTTATCCTCCTTATCCTCCTTCTGCCATCTGCCTTCTGCCATCTGCCTTCTTTCTTTGATAAACTTCAGGAAGCTGCCACCAAGCTACATGGGGATATTCGTGATGTTCTTGGTGGTAACCGAAGTGATAACAAGCAAGAAATGACCAAAAAGTTGGTAATTCTATTGTTTGGGTGCAATGGGGATAAATGTATCCTGATTTAGGTTCGCGATGGGGTAAATATGTCCCAAAATAAAATAATTGAATTGAACTTAAAATTGGTGGAATACACCAAAAAATGATGAGATTTGTGAGGGACATGTTGAAAGCAAATCTGGCAAAATTAAAGATGATTGTAAAACCGAGTAATTGTTGCCAACTTGAGTATCCCATCATAAAGTGAAGATACCAAAAAAAGCCGCTTTTTCTGTTTTGGTCGTGAAAATCTGGGTCAAGTGCGCTGGCGGGATGTTTATGATGTAACCAATGCTTTTGTAAAAGCTGTTGATAGGGAAATAAAGCATAAAGTGTTACAGCTATCTTCCCAATTAAATGATTAATTCGCGGATTTTGGCGACAAACTGAGCCATGCATGGCATCATGGGCAGTAATAAATAGTCCTGTACTGAGGAATGTTTGCCAAATTAATGCAATTGGTATCAACCAAAGAGGCATTTGGTGATAGTTGATGCTGAGTAACCAAACTAAACTCCCTAGCCACAGACTAATAATTAACAGAGCTATTACCAAACCGTAAACAGAATCTTGTCTAGTAGCAAAATTTTCAATCTCTAAATTATAACTGACTGGTTTTTCCCAAATATTCAAGCTGATACCCCTTTATTTGTTCTGCTGATTTAGAAAATTAACTTTAAACCACATCTATTTTGAGAACCATAGTATTAAAAGTAGTGGGAGCATCTTGCTCCCTGGTGGTAGTAGCGGGCAAGACTTCGGCGTGAGCGCTCAGTCGAACGCTGCCCGCACTACTCCTGGTTTCAAAATGGACGAGGTTAATTCTTAATTAAAGCTTTGATTTAGCTCAAAGTTTTGAGGTATTATCCTTGATTTTGTGTAAATTAAGCATAGTAATTTCTCCTAAAAATTTGAATTACAAATTAAGAATTAGTAATTATTGTATTGCTTTAATTTTTTATGTATTTCTATCTTTGGGTGCAAAATTCATCTCTTTTTTTAATTTTTCAAGTTGTTATTATAGGCTGTAAAGATGGTATAGCCTATAATGATGTTTGATGTGTCAGCAATTTTTTACCCAATTCCAGTAAATTCCTCTAAAATGAGAAATTTACATTTGATCAATACCTAATTTGTCAGAGGCATCAGAAAATCATACAACTATTGCATCATAAATATCTATAATTGGCACGTTTTTTGGTGACTAGAAGCAAAATCCCCAACTTTGTCAAAAAGTCGGGGATTTAAGCAATCACCAAGCCTCATAACTAATGTGGTTAAGTAGTAACTTAATTTGCTAAGTGATGATAGTTACCTTTCCTGTATCCAAATCGTAACGACCGCCGACTATTTTGAGTTTACCGGAGTTGAGGCGATCGCTTAAAAGTGGCGATCGCTTTAACCGTTCGATTTGATATTGTACATTCGCCACGACAGCGTTATCCACGGCGTCACCTGGCTTATCTTTGACTTTGGCGACAGCTGGCTTAATTGCTTTGACAAAGGTACTAATATCGCCAAGTAAGGTTTCATTTTCCACGGCGGCGGTAACGGCTCCGCAGCGCTCGTGGCCTAGTACCATGAGTAAGGGCGAGCCTAGTAAGCTAACTGCATATTCAATACTTCCACGTGCTTCTGGTGTGGCAATATTTCCCGCAATCCTGACATCAAAGATATCGCCAATACCTTGATCGAACAGAATTTCTGGCGCAACCCGCGAATCTGCACAGCTGAGAATGGTTGCAAATGGATGTTGCGCTTGTGCTACTTCTAGCAACCGCGCTGCTGATTGATCCGGGTATTGGGGTTGATGCTGCACAAATCGCTGATTTCCCTCTAGCAGCTTTTGCAATGCAGCATCGGGAGTCAGAGATTGGGGACTTTCTGGGTGTAATTCGGCGGCTTGAGCTTGTTTTAAGTGCCAAATTAAATCGCTGGTACTCAGCGTTAAACTAAATACCCCCGTAGCTCCCCATTTTAAAAAGTCACGACGTTCCATAAACTGTGTTATTAGTCTGTTATAATGACGCTACACATTTCATGGAGCGAATCTCCATGACATCGGAAATGTAACAAGTTCCGCCAAATTTATTGAGCAATGGGCGAATATTTTCCACCACAGGCTTGAGTTGTTCTGGCATACAAAAGGCGATGATGTAGACATTATCCAGCATGGTCATATCTAAATCTTCTGCTGTCCCGCGTAATCCTTTACCGGCAACATCGCGAATCACTGCATGACCATGTACGCCTGACTTATCTAAACTATCTAATATTTTGGACAGTTCAAAAGAGTTGGCAATAATTTCTATCTTTTTAACTAAATGCATATTATTACCTCCAAAATAGGTTAATTCCGTATAGATAGAGCGGAATTCCGATAATAATGTTGAACGGAAATGTGACTGCTAAGGCTGTGGAAACGTACAAACTAGGATTCGCTTCCGGAACAGTCATCCGCATAGCCGCAGGAACAGCGATGTAAGAGGCACTGGCACAAAGTACAGCAAACAGTAACGCATCTCCCTGAGACATACCAATTAATTTGGATATAGTTAAGGCAATACAGGCATTAACTATGGGAATTAGTATGGCAAATAAAATCAGGAATAGCCCGGTTTTTTGCAAGTCCTTAATTCTTCTGGCGGCTACTAATCCCATATCTAATAAAAAGAAGGTAAGAACGCCATAAAATAAACCTTGAGTGAAAGGTTCTAAAACATGCCAACCATGCTCTCCTGTTAATACACCAATTATCAAACTACCAACAAGAAGAAAAACGGAACTATTTAGAAATGCTTCTTGTAATACTTCTGACCAAGAAAATTCCCGCTTTTCATCTACTGCAAATATATTCACCAGGATGAGTCCAACTATGATGGCTGGGGATTCCATCAGAGCCAGTGCTGCTACCATGAAGCCATCAAAACTAATACCAAGCTCAGTTAAAAATGCGCTAGCCGTGATAAAAGTGACTGCACTAATAGAACCATAAGTTGCAGCGATTGCCGCAGCATCATAAGTATCCAGCTTGAGTTTGAGGATAAAAAATGTGTAAATCGGCACAACACAAGCCATCATCATTGCTGCGAAAAGCGTCAACACAACTTCTTGTGTAATGCCACTTTTGATCAATTCTACTCCGCCTTTAAAGCCGATCGCAAACAGTAAATAAAGCGAGAATAATTTGGGTATAGGTGCGGGTATTTCTAAATCGGATTTGACAAAAACCGCAGCCATTCCCAAAAAGAAAAACAGGATGGGCGGATTCAGGATGTTAGATAGAATTAAACTACTATCCACCGTCATCCCTCCTGATGCTGATAAAACTGAAAATAAAAGAAATTCGGCATCTTAAACAATTGAACGATTGACTCATGATGTATCGTGTATTGCTACCATCTGTCAATTGTTTGTCATTTCTTGTCAAATAAGGTTTAGTCATTTGTCATTAGTCATTTGTCATTGGCCAGGGTTTACAGAAAATTTATATTTCTTAATGATGTTGATTTTCATTGATTTACTTAATATGTGATTTGAGAAGTGAGTGCGATCGCTTTTTTCACAAATCTCATGTTTACAATTTAAAATAATTGTCAATATTAATTTATGAAAAAACTTTTATTTTTATGTAGCCAGAATCGACTGCGGAGTCCGACGGCAGAAGTGGTATTTTCGGAATATGCAGGATTAGAAACAGATTCAGCCGGTTTAGATCGTTATGCAGAAGTACCCGTATCGACAGAAGCAATTGAATGGGCTGATATAATTTTTGTTATGGAAAAATCCCATAAACAAAAATTAGCCCAAAATTTTCAGCCTTTTCTCAAAGATAAGCGCGTAATTTGTTTAAATATTCCCGATGAATATGAATATATGGAACCAGCTTTAATTAAATTGTTAAAGCAAAAAGTGCTACCTATATTGAAAATTAGCACCAGCGATTAGGCACCAGATATGGTATGAAAAATTCCAAAGTCCAAGCAAGCTTTTGACCGCGCCAATTTTAGATTTTAGATTTTAGATTTTAGATTATTTCGGTTCATGCCCCGCCTCCGAAGTTCAGAGCGCCGGAAGCCGGCGCTCTGACTTCTCTCCTTGTGGGTGGAACAAATCCAAAATCGTCAATTTAAAATCGCCAAGCTGCATCCCTTTATGGGTGTAGTCAATCCAAAATCGTAAATCCAAAATCCAAAATTGATTGACTCTGGACTTTGGACTTTTGACAACCGGAGTGCAAAATATACAATAGTGAGTACAGCTGACTTAGTTAGATACCACAAAAATGCGACTAATATTTGTGCTGAAGTTGTGAGCAGATTCCCCAGAAACAACAGCAATGAGTTCTTGATTTTGCAAAATCTTCACCCCATCAGAACTATCTGCAAAGCTAAGATTGCTGAGGCTGCTAACTTGAAACTTTGTCGCACCCAGGCGAAAATTCTTGATACTGTCATAACCATCATCTTGAGCGAGTACAACTGTTGCTGCACCTCTACCTAACCAGATAGTATCAAAGCCAGTGCCGCTATTGATGATATCTTTGCCACCATTACCATAGATGCGATCGTTGCCAGTACCACCGAGAATTATATCAGCTTGCGCACCGCCAAAAATTGAGTCATCACCAGTTCCACCGATGAGAGTATCTTTACCACCGTTACCATAGATGCGATCGCTGCCACTACCTCCATCAATAAAATCATTGCCAAAACCACCTACAATCGTATCCTTACCACCCCCAGCTAAGAGGATATCGTTACCACCATTGCCGTAGATAGTATCATTTCCATTCAAACCGCTAATGAGTTCATCTTTTTTATTACCTACTAAGGTGTCACTTCTTGAGGTTCCAGATTTAACTCGATTTTTAGGTAGGGTATTCAGAGCATCGATGTATTTAAATAAACTGCTGGTACTAAAAGGGAGATTATCGAATGATGGATCTAAAGCAACCAAAGCATTAGGAGACAAACCCGCGATCGGTTTAGTTTGTCCTTGGGTAGTACCTGGATCTGATTTTGTATCTACTTTAATATGTAGTGGGGTTTCCGGTGAAAAATTCGCTTCGCTGAGATTAATTGCCGCCACTAAATCCCACACCGGGTTGGGATCGTTACCGCTTTGAATTACAGTTAAGGCAAAGTCTAAGAACTCAGCAGCAATCTTGCTTTCAGCTGTACCAGTTAACAACCATGCTTCATAATCGTCACGATTGAATTCAATCTTACCTGTAGCATCTAATGGAGTTAATTGAATTTTTAACCCTTTTTTTCCCGCTTCAAAAACTTCTTGTGCAGCAACCGGATCAACCCAAATATTAAATTCAGCAACCTTGTTAGTAGAAAAGGGTGGAAATGGTAGAACGGGAAGATTCCCAGGTACGAAAACTGCTCCACCAAGAATTTCTACAACTTTAATATTGTCAATAATTGAGGGATCGCGCCGCAGGGCTTCGGCAATATTGGTAAGTGTGCCAGTTGCTAAAATCGCAACTGGTTCTGGGGAGTTTTTGATAGTTTCAATTATCAAATCAACTGCATCTTGCTTTTGAATCGGTGCAGCTTCATCTGGTAAGGTAACAAACGGTGCCCAAAATGTATTTGAACCATCGCGGATAAAATCGGGAAATGCATTATTACCTTCTAAAGGCGTCGATCTACCAATCCCCACGGGAATATCTGTATTCCCAAGTCTAGTCAGCATTTTGGCGAGATTGTTGACAAAAATCTCTGGCTTGGCAATTCCTTGAGCGATTGTAATAGCTTTAATGTCAAACTTGGGATTCTCTAGCATAAATGCTAAAGCAGTCATCCCATCTTGGCTACCATCATCATCAATAATCAATGGAATAGATTGATGGGAAATGTGATTATTTGCCATAATTGATAATTACACCTCAGATATGCTCTAAATCCAGACACAATCACAATTATCCCCAAATTTCAGACGCAGGAAAATGCAGCTAAACAACATTGTTGATTAGCCTATTTAATCTGCTGATGCTCTAAATCTTTGTGGATGAAAACAGTGTTATTTTAAAGCTTAAGGCAATATATACTGAAAAATTTCCAAATTTCTCAATATAAAAAATTACTATAGCATTGAGCAAATATCTAACTCACCAGTATCAGTCATAGCTGCAATTTGCTCTCATTATCATAAATAAGCAACTAATTACATAAAAATATTGTTATGAATAATTTACTACGCAAGTATGAAAATTATCAGCTAATGCGTGTCTAAATTGTATAACTCTTAACAAAGATTTTTAACTGTTGAAGGTTGACAGTTGACTGTCAATCATCAACAGCCGTCATGATAGATTGTGCAACATGATTTAAATTAATATCAAGTTGCAAGTTTAGGAATTAATTTGAGCTTTGCAGCAGTATTCGCATTTACATTTTCCTGTTCCCAAAGCATGGGATGATATTCAATTTTGCGCCAAGGATCAACCATATCAATATAATGTTTATGGAAGGCATGTCCTGATTGTCCGGGAGCATGAATAGCTAGGGAATTATCAAGATTTTTTAAATCTACAATCATCCGCAGGGAAGGAATATCTGTGACTTCAAAAGATTTGTTCGCTTTCCAGCGATTAGCATTTACTGTTTCCCCATTCCCCGCAGTCGCAAACGCACCACGATTAAATAAAGCCTCTATCATCGCTACTCCAGATTTACCTAAAGTCGCGTTACGAAATGTAATGCTATGTAAATTTCCCCAATTCCAAGACTTGGGATCTTTACCTTGAATTTGTTCTAATTCATATACAGCTGCGGTAAACGCTTGTTGCAGAATGTTGTCGCGATTTTCTACTTGTGGGGTGTTGCGATTGTCCCACCAGTTACTATTTGGCTGTTTAATTATATTTTTGATGACTTCATACCAGCGATCGCCTCCATCGGGAAAATAATCTTGAGGTAACTGATCGTGAAAGGTATCTGCTAGTAAATGTTTCCAGAATACCTCAAACAAAGCAGCCGCAGGGGATGACATTTCTAATTGCAGATCCCAATTAACGAGTAATTGTCTTGCTGTTTCTAAATGTGGTTGATTTAGAGAAATATTTTTCAGTAGTGGGACTAAATTTTGGGCATTCAAATTGCGGTTATCGCCCTGAATTAACTCTACATCTAACAGCGATAAAGGTTGACTCGCCTGAGTAATCATTTCCACAATTCGCTGGGCGCGATAGCCATAAACCCAGTCAGTAGTAATTAAATAAGGATATTTAGTTTGGACTAAATTGTTAGCGCTAGCAATGTAACCTTGAGGCGGGTTAAAACTTTTAGGTAACTGCTCAAAATCAATATAGCCTAGCCATTCATATTCATCTGTCCACCCAGGAACGGGATAACGCCCGTTACCCTTAGCGCGGATGGGGAATTTACCCGGCATTTGATAGCCTATATTGCCATCAATATCAGCATAAACTAGATTCTGGGCAGGTACATCATAGTTTTTCGCGGCTGTGCGGAAATCTTGCCAATTTTGCGCCCGATTGAGCAAGGGAATCGCAGATCCTAATGTTGATGGTTCTAAACCTGTCCAGCGCAAAGCTACAGCATATTGTTGCGGAATTTCTATGGACTGATTTCCTGGTAATTGCTGTAACTTGGGTGAAACATCCGAGAGAATGGGGCCATGTCTGGTGTAGCGTACTGTTTGCTCGATTGGCTGACTTCCGGCAACTTTAATTGTCTCTTTGACTAGTTGCATATCTACCCATTTACCATTTACCTCATATTGGTTGGGGTTATTGGGGTTGATTTTCTCAATGTATAAATCCATTACATCTGGTTCAACATTGGTGACACCCCAAGCAATGCGATCGCTATGACCGATAATTATTCCTAGCATCCCCGCAAAAGAAAAGCCGGTGACGTTATAAGGACATTCCGCAGTCTTGGTTGTACAATGCAACCCCACCTCATACCAAATCGAAGGCATTTGCACTGCTAGGTGCGGGTCATTGGCTAAAATGGGCTTACCTGTAGCTGTCAGTTTTCCTGAGATTACCCAATTATTTGAACCTATGCCAATTCCCCGCGAACCGATTAATTCCTCTACAGCTAACATTGGCTGAGTCAGGGATTGCAAAGCTGGGGTAATTTCTGCTGTTACTTGGGCAATACTTGAGGCTATCAATTCTGTCTCGTCAAAATTGTTCTCCTCTCCTGTTTGCTTTTTTTGCTCCTCAGGTAAAATCACGGGTAAATCTTGGGGATATGGTGGGAAAAGTTCTTCTACTTGCGCCAAATTTAAGGTTTTCAGCAAAATAGTGCGTTCAATTTCCCGCTCAAAATTTCTCCCCAAATCGTAAGCCATGACTTTACCCCAAGTGAGAGAATGGAGCATTTGCCAAGGTTCTGGTTTATACCCAGGATTCAGGAATTTCAACACTGCATATTCGAGACTGAGTTTGCTGCCTTGATGGTCTGCTAAATAAGCGTTAACCCCATCTGCATAGGCTTGCAGATATCCCTTCATCTCTGCATTAACTTGTGTGATTTCTTGCTGCGCAATCCTCGCCCAACCCATTGTCCGCAAATACTTATCTGTGGCGATTTGGGAAGAACCAAACATTTCTGCAAGCCGCCCGGAACCTATATGTCGCCAAAAATCCATTTGCCAAAATCGGTCTTGGGCGTGGATGTATCCTTGCGCCATAAATAGATCGTGAGAATTGGCTGCGTAAATGTGGGGAACACCCCAGCGATCGCGCTGGACAGTTACCTCCGCTTTTAGTCCCGTAAGTGCGATCGCGCCATTTTCTACAGGAAAGGATTGACGTACATTATAAGTAATAAATCCTAGTAATAATAGTACCAAGACTAATAGTAAAATTACGAAATTTTTGATTACTTTCAGCAACCGTAACTTTCTGGTTCTTCTGATCGGCATGGGGTGCAGCATTGTTAATCAAATCTCGGATATTGTACTCCTTGAGGCGTGCTTTTGAGCCAGAACATTAATTTAATTGCCTTATATAATCGACCAATTGACAATTTGTAAATTAGGAATTTTCTGAAAATCTTTAAGATTGCGCGTTACCAATGTACAGTTAAAAGCAAGTGCAATAGACGCAATTCTTAAATCTTGTGTACCTACACGAATTTTTTGCTTTAATAAATCGTTATAGATATCAAATGCGGCTTCATTAAAATCAAGAATATTAGCTTGACTTAGCAAATTAAATGTTTCTTTTAATAAAGTATAAGCTGTAACTAATTCTTGTTTTGATTTTGCTCGGTTAATTACATCTAAACGACCGTACATTTGCTCAACAATAGTTATTATTGTAACTGCGATTTCCGCAGGATTGACGGTAGATACTTTATTCACTACTACTGGATGACCTCTTTGGAGTAGCGAAACATGATCGGTATCAAGTACCCATTTTGCCATCTGACTTTTACCTAAAAAAATATGCTTTTATGCTTGCGGAAAATTATCATCTGTAGATTGATCTAGTTCCTGACGATAGTTTTCTATAGCTGTTAGCACCTGCTCAAATTGTGGATCGTCTTTAAAAACTCCAGCCATTGCTAACCAGGGATTTTTCCGAGCGCTAGATGGTAATTTGACAGGTAAAGATACAATTTCTGCCCCAGCTAGATGAGTTTCTAAGCGTTGCTGAAGTTCATATAGGGCTGTCGTGCGATCGCTTGCTTCTACTTGTAATTCTGGTAACCCTGGAACGCTAGCCACTGTTCTACCATCAGCTTGTTGTTTAACAATAACATTGACCAGGACTTCGTTAGCATCTTGGCTAGTTTGCGATGTTGAAGATAAGAAGGAATTCATAATGATTTTTGGGTTTATATTCTTTAATTGTAAATGAATCCGCAGAATTACTGCGTTATCCCACAATGTTAGAGTATGTTTGAAAAGTCGGGTATGTTGTAAAAAAGTGTTATTCCTCTAGGTCTTGCCTTTCCCTTGTCTTGGCGGTAACTTCTGAACTATTGTGCAAGTAGATTCAGCGCAGATGGCGGGAGGTACAAACATGGGATTAGCTGGATTAAGAATTGTATTAGTCGAGCCAGCTGGCCCCTTAAACCTGGGTGCGATCGCGCGGGTAATGAAAAATTTTGGACTGAATCAGCTAGTTATCGTCAATCCCCAATGCGATCGCCTGTCGCCAGATGCGATGAAAATGGCGGTTCATGCTAAGGAAATTTTAGAATCTGCGGTAGTTGTGCAGACATTACCGGAGGCTTTGCAAGGATGTGTCAGGATCATAGCCACCACTGGTAGAGTTAGCAGTTGGGAAATTCCTTTAGAAAACCCGCGCACAGCTTTACCTTGGTTGCTCGAAGAACCAGAAAAACCAGTAGCCTTAATTTTTGGCAGAGAAGACAGAGGATTAAGCAACGAAGAATTAAATTATGCACAGAAGTTCGTGCAGATTCCCACCCATGAAAGTTATCAATCTTTGAATTTAGCAACGGCTGTGGGTATTTGCTGTTATGAATTAGCACAATTAACAGCGCAACCAGTAAATGAGTCTACAACATCCCCAGAACTCGCATCTTGGGAGATGCTAGAAGCCTATTATCAACAATTAGAATCTTTACTGCTCAAAATTGGTTATCTTTATCCGCATACAGCAACTAGCAGGATGGAAAAATTTCGCCAATTATATAACCGTACACAGCTGCAAACAACTGAAGTAGCAATGTTAAGAGGTATTTTGCGGCAGATAGAATGGGCGATTCTTAATAATCGTCAATAATTGGTATGGGGCATAGGGCATAGGGCATGGGGCATGGGGCATTGGGCAATAATAATTGAGTTGTTGTTACTTGTGTCCCTGATATTGCGCAATTAAGGAAAGGAACTTACGTTAATATGTACCCATTCACCCTCCCAAAATAGATAATATAGCTTAAACTAAACACAAAAATGCTACTTACTGGCAAAAAGTGAATTCAATATAAAAGTATTAAAGTACTTGAGGAGTGAGTTTTGGGTCGGGAGTCAGCAGGAAAACCATCAAGTGGGTCACAAGGAGTAGCGGTGTCAGAATCAAGTGACAAACTCAGAGCTTTCTCGCGGCGTCCAACCGGAAACCGCAGCCAACGTCCAAGGCGTAAAGTGCAAAAAGAGGAAGCAAAGAAAGCCAAAGCGCCTAATCAAAAGCGTGGCGTTGCGAAAGAAGCGCAAATTACATATATAACCAAGCCTGTTAATTCTTCCTCAATGGCGACTGGGGTATCCAGGTCAAAAAATGCGTCAAAAACTGGACTGGTAATGCCGGCGGCGGTCAAACCCATACCGAGAACAAGGGTAGCAGCTCCTCAAGTACAATCTGGTACTGTGAAGATGAAGACAGTACGGGTAGATCCGCGATCGCCTAGAGGTAGTAGAACTACAGTGCGATCGCGTAAAACACGTTTAAAGCCAATGGCCAGAACTTTGTTGTACACCATGCGCTTGTTAATTGTGGGAGTTGGTATCGGCGCAATTATGGGGACGCTGCTATCGGTGTTAGACCCCGCTACGCGCATGGCTCCTAATCCATCAGCACCAGCTAATACCAATGTCGGACAATCCCAAAACCAAAATAATCCCAATGGGGGAACGCCAGCAGGATTAAATTTATCTCAGGAAAATTTCCAGTTAAAAAGCGCCGTACAAAATCTTATAGTAGCCAATCCAAATCTCACACCGGGAGTGATGTTAGTAGACTTGGATACAGGTATTTATGTAGATATCAATAGTAATGCTAGCTTTCCCGCAGCTAGTACCATTAAAATTCCCATTTTAGTAGCTTTTTTCCAAGATTTGGATGCAGGAAAAATCCGCCTTGATGAAATGCTGACCATGCAGCAACAAATGATCGCAGGTGGTTCTGGTAATATGCA
Organism: Calothrix sp. FACHB-168; assembly: GCF_963889195.1. Taxonomy (NCBI): domain Bacteria; kingdom Bacillati; phylum Cyanobacteriota; class Cyanophyceae; order Nostocales; family Calotrichaceae; genus Calothrix; species Calothrix sp. FACHB-168. Next base: position 119,242 of record NZ_CAWPNJ010000010.1, on the reverse strand, counting down.
ATACAAGCCAGCCGGAACTAAATTTAATGCTTTAGAAGTCGTCAGCAAGATGATTACCATCAGCGACAATACAGCTACAAATATACTGATTGCGCGACTGGGAGGTATAGAATCGCTGAATCAACGGTTCCGCAGTTGGGGTTTGATAACTACAGCTATTCGCAATCCACTTCCAGATTTACAAGGGACAAATACAACTAGTCCCAAGGAATTAGCCACATTAATGGCGATGGTACATCAAGGGAATTTGGTGAGTATGCGATCGCGCGATCGCTTGCTGGATATTATGCGCCAAACCCAAAGAGATGAGTTATTACCATCGGGTTTAGGAGCAGGTGCTACCATTGCTCACAAAACAGGCGACATCGGCACAATGCTAGCAGATGCGGGTTTAGTTGATATCCCAACAGGCAAACGCTACATAGCCGCAGTGATGATCCAAAGACCTAACAACGACTCCCGTGCGCAAAAATTAATTAGTGCAATTTCTCGCACAGCTTATCAACAATTTAGCCAAAATAATCTCGCACCCAATAGCGCAGTACCAAATAACACAGCACCCATACCTGCAAACAATATACCCACAAATACTATGCCGGTAAATACTATGCCGGTAACAGGTTATCAGTCACCGATGATGGCTCCGACTGTACCCATGAATAGTTACCCACCCCCAGTGATGACTCCTTATCCTAACGGTATGGTTAACCCTATGCCTAACACTGTTTACCCATCATCGCCAATGATGAACCCCACATATTATCCACCCAGGTAATGTTGACTATTGACTGTTGACTATTGACTGTTGACTATTGACTGTTGACTATTGACTGTTGACCATTGACTGTTGACCATTGACCATTGACCAACAAGATAATGAAGTATGAAAAAAAGGATAAGTAATTACCCTCAAGGTTGAAAATGAGAATGGAAAGCTTGATTTTCCATTTTATTTTCAATACCTTACCTTTCATCCTTCATTTAACATGGAACCAACTACACCCACAATCGAATTTTTTGCTGGACTTAGTGAAGAACTAAGTAATGTCAGTTTGCGGCGGGAAGTCCGCACCGGGAAACGCATTGTTGTGATGTTCTTTGAAAAGTTGCAAGCGTTAGAAGGGTTGAATAGCTTTACTAAACCGTCTTTAAATTCCTTACGATTAACTGATGAAGAAGGCGAAATTAATGTGACACCTTCTTCTACACGCTTCATTTTTGGTGGTGATGAAGGCGATGAACTCAAGAAAGTTGAATGTAAATTTGAAATTGAGCAAGACGATAGTTGGGAAAGATTTATGCGATTTATGTATCGCTATGCTGACGCTAATGGAATGGAGTATGGCGAACGTTAAATTTTGTAGTTAAATTGCGATCGCATAATCAAACTCAAACGCTATTAGCAGACACTTGTCACAATAATTCGTAATTCGTAATTATCACCCCAGAGATAAATCCCCAGGAGTGAATCATAAATTAAGGGGCTTGTACCTAAAATTAATTGATGCATCATTCAGGATTAATTATTGAATTGTTAATGATGAATTACGAATTAATATTTATTTGACTTACGAAACTGCAAACTCTGTAAGTTTCCTTTGTTCCAGGTTTCTAAAACCTAACACAATCTGCTCTTTAGGAATTCCCGCCGCCACTAAATCTACAGCAACACCATCTTCTGTACCATCATGCTGAATCCAAAGTTTACAATCAACCATGTTGATGTGTAGCAAATTTCCGTATATACGATAACCATTTTGCCAGCCAGCTTCTACTAAAAGATAGCGATCGCGCTCTCTATCGAAAACTAATTCTATTTCAACATCCTCATCACTACCTAAAAAATCAGCATAATCTTGCAGAACTTTTTCAATAATATTTCTGTACTGAGCTTTTAGTGAATCCATCGGATAATTTCCTCCTTTAATGTATCGAAGGTAACTAAACGTATAATGCCATCTTCTATTAAAGTTTGACCTGCTTCTTCTTCAAAAACTCTCTTGCGGGTATCTTCACTGACTGCCAGATAGAGGATATATTCGGGATAGTAGCGTGTTAACAAACGAGAGTAAAGAACAAATTGACTAACCGCTTCTTCCAAATCTTTCATATCTGAAGGACGGCTGAAACTTTTTACTTCAACCGCTATCCTTTCAAATCCTCTTTCTGCGGCTAGTAATCGTTTTGCACCTAAATCAACAAAGAGATTTTTACCGCGTGCTAGACGAATTCGTAATGGATCGTGGGTAATTGTCCAGCCATCTTTTATCAAAGCATTTTTGACTGTATCGTGATAGATATCTTTAGCAGGCATAGTAACTCTATTGTACTGCAACGCGATCGCATCTCTCGCTTCAAGAAAGATTCCCTACTCTACAATAAAAGCGATCGCTTGTTCAGGGAGATATTATGTTTTTTGATATCGCATTCCTGGAAGCTGGGTAACTAAACCCATTAATTCTAACTGTAGTAAAGCGCTAGAAACTGAGCCTGTATTCAAGCCAGTTTTTTGCACAATAAAATCAAAAGGTAAGGCATCACAGGCTAAAGTATCTATTACCTGTTGCAATTCTGGCGCTAAATTTGGCAAAGTTAATTGTTGAGGTGCTGATGATTCTGTAACTGCATCTAATTTTGGTATTGCTCCCAGCATTTTTAACAGTTCATCAAGTTCTTTAAGAATTATGGAAGCGCCTTGATTAATTAATTTTAAACAGCCTTGAGATGGTAAATCGTCTAATCTCCCAGGTAATGCATAAACATCTCTACCAAAATCATTAGCGTAGGTAGCAGTAATTAGCGCGCCTGATTTTAAAGGTGCTTCTATGACTAAAATCGCCCGACTCAAACCTGCAATAATGCGATTGCGGCGAGGAAAATGACTGCGATCTGGTGGAGTTTTGGCGGGATATTCACTCACTACTAATCCTGAAGTCAAAATCTGTTTGTACAAATCTCGATTTTTCGGTGGATAGATGATATCGACACCTGTACCTAAAACTGCGATCGTTCTTCCACCTGCTTTCATCGTCGCTAGGTGACTTTCGGTGTCAATTCCCTCAGCCATTCCCGAAACTACTGTGAAGCCGTTTTTGGCTAAAGCTGTGCTAATTTGGCGAGTCCAACGGATACCATAATCTGAAGGTTGACGAGTCCCGACAATTCCGACTAAAGGTGTGTTTCCCAGATTTTCTTGTAATTCTACTTCCCCGCGATAGTACAAACTTGCAGGGGGACTGGGTGTTTCTAACAGCAAGCGGGGATAATCTGCGTCTGCTGGTGTCCAAAAATGGGGGTTTTCTGCTTGGTGCTTGAGGAGTAATTGCTCTGGATTGAGACGCGATCGCTGTTTTACTACCTTTTCTAATGTCTGCGCCCCAAAACCCTCTACCTGAGCCAATTCCGCAGCAGTAGCTTTCCAAGCTGTCGCCAGCGTACCAAAATGCTGTTGCAAGCGCCTGAGCAATACAGGGCCAATCCCGGAAATTTCCGCCCAAGCTAACCAATACGCCCGTTCTTCTGCCATTTTTCATCCTCACACGCCTTGATTGAGTATTCCCAATCAGACATGAAGATTTTAACCACAGTAGTAATTAATCCTCAGAACCTGTACTTAAAATGGCGAGAGTCTGCAAATCTGGGACTTCTAAATCAGCCTGAGCAACTACTGGTAAACTAGCACCAGCGCCTTCTTTCCCTGCTCTGCGATTTACCCAAACTGTTGATATTCCTAAAGATTTTGCTGGCACAATATCATGATAAATACTGCCAGCTACATGTAATATTTGTTCTTGAGGTAGATTAATTCTCTCCATCGCCACTGTAAAATTATTCAGCGATGGTTTATAGCTTTTTACCTGCTCTGCGGTAATAATCCAGTCAAATTCTACTTCTAAATGTTGTGCAGAAAAAGCAAAGAGATTATCATCGACATTGGAAATAATTGCCAGTTTATATTTCTGCTTCAGCGCTTTCAAGGCTTTAACTGTATCGGGAAACGGTAACCAATCCTGAATCGAATCAGCCAGCGCATATAATTCTTCATTAAAAAGAACAAAGTTAAAATGTTCGCCACATTTCTGAAGTACCCTTTTCAGCACTTCCCGATAAGTGAAATATTCTCCTTGCTGAATTGCAGACTCAAATTGGGCAAATAATTGCAGAATATTTTCCTCACCTAAGTTATGCCCTTTAGCAGATAAAATCGGCTTGATTGCTGATAAAATACCACTTTCCCAATCAATTAGCGTACCGTAACAATCAAATGTTAAAACTTGGATTTGGTTAAAGTCAATCAATTTATCTACTCTCTACTATTTAATGGTGTTTTAGATTTGACATAGTAAAATTTGGTAAAAATCTGATTATGGTTTGGTAATATTTATAGTTATAATATTTAGGCGATCGCCTTTAGCAACCTCTACTGAGTCTCAACACTTTCACAAAATATCTTAACCTAAATTTTTACCAATTTTAACTCAATCTTTGCTAATCCTGTCAGTCTTAATAAGAAGATTGTGATGTTAATATGCTAAGATACGGTATTCCGATTGGAGTTAAGATGTATTTGTCCCATCACCCCAGAGACAAAATCAAAATTAGAGTTTTTGAAAAAATTAAATCGGATAGCGATAGATAGCAGAAATTAGGGAAATTGTGTTGCAGAATTCCCTGAATAACGCTGTGTGAATAAATCTCAGAATAGATGCTTCTCTGGTTTTAGTGAGTAGCATTTTGCTATAGCCACTGTTCTAGCAACTTTCTAAAAGTTTCGTAATTACGAATTGATGTGAGCAGTGTCTACATCTTGAGTATGACATCTGCATTTTTGCTTTGGAGTTTTCTTAATTCGATGTGAGGAGTACAAATGTTAGAGGCGATCGCAGTTGCTTGGCTATTATTGTTTTTTGGTGATTTATTATCAACTTTTGTTTACCACGTTCCCGAGCATGTTTTTGGTAGCCTCCACTTAAAAACCCATCATTCTTGGAAGAAAGACTTTCGCCATTATGCGATTTTGACTTTAAATACCCAAGTTTTATTAGATGGAATTTTGGGTGCTTTACCTTATTTATTAATGGCTTTGATTTTGTGGTCTTTTTCCCCAATTGGCGTGATTTCTGGGCTGATTTTAGGTCAATTGCATGTATGGTGGAGACATATTAGTGTTCTGGATTGGAAAACACCAAAATTTGTCACTATTTTGTGCCAAATTCTCTTTATTACTACTCCTGAAAGACATTGGTTACACCATCAAAAAACAAACCAAGGTTTCGGAGATATCTTCACTTTTTTTGAACAACCTTCACTTGTTTGGATGCGTTGGTTACGTCTACTCAGACTGCATTTTCGTTACTCGCGTATCTAGCAAATAATATTGGCGACATAGCAAATATTGAAGAAGGACATGGCACTGCCATGTCCCTAAAATCTGTCGTATTCTTTTTAAATTGGTATGAATAAACCGCAGAGGACGCAGAGGACGCAGAGGAATAAGAGATTGAGAAATTTTGTGCGTAATTCCTAGTAATGAACACTGGAGTTTTAAAGGCAGAGGACAGGCTTTTGCTTTATGCCCTCTGCGTTTCTCGATAATTAACTAGCGACAACTTCAGCTTTTTCTTTGACAGGTACTACATAGGGTGTTTCTGTACCTTGTGCGAGATATTCTGCTAGCTGGCTTTCAATTTGATCGCGGACAATTTGACGATATTCGTGAAAATGCTCGTTATGGGCACAAGCAGAAATATAATGCTCGGCTACTCCTGGGTTACGCTTGATAATGCTAAACAAGTGATGCCAGAATTTCCAACGAGTTTCGCGTTTAATACCTTGTCGCCAAATTACAATCAATAGTGCTTTAATCACTACCAATTCTGGCCATTTAAATGGCGCTTTCCAACGTGGCGCACCCATCATTAAAAAGCAGCGATAAGTCCGATCCAAATATTTGACGGGGTCGTATAAAGCACAGAAGGCTTCAATATATTCTCTAGCAATCTCTTCTAGAGGACGGGTAGGTACAAAGTTCATCAAAGTAGTTTGGTTGATGTTCCCGTCTGTGTTTTCCCGTAATCTACCTTCTTTTTTCAGGCGATGCCACAAGGCTGTATTAGGTAGCGCTTGTAACATAGCGAAGGTAGTAGAAGGAATGGCAGCTTGTTCCGCAAACCGGACAATGCGATCGCCTGCACCTGCTTTTTCCCCATCAAAACCGATGATAAACCCAGCCATTGGGCGCAATCCAGCTTTAACGATAGTTTGCACCGCATCGGTGAGGGAACTACGGGTATTTTGAAACTTTTTCGTCAGTTGTAAGCTATCTTCATCTGGGGTTTCAATCCCTAAAAATACCGCAGAGAAACCAGAATCAACCATCAACTCTAGTAATTCCGTGTCTTGTGCTAAATCAATGGAAGCTTCAGTATCAAAGCGGAAGGGATATTGATGTTCTTCCATCCAGACTTTTAACTCTTTGAGCAACAATTTCACATTGCGCTTGTTACCGATAAAGTTATCGTCAACCATAAACACGCCCCGTCGCCAACCCAATTCATAAAGGTAATCTAATTCGGCTAACAATTGGGCTGGGGTTTTGGTACGCGGTTTGCGACCATAGAGAACAATAATGTCACAAAATTCGCACTGGAACGGACACCCGCGCGAAAACTGCACGGACATCATATCGTAAGCATTTAGTTCTAATAAATCAAAGCGGGGTACTGGTGTGGTGGTGACATCTGGCTTTTCGCTGGTGCGGAAAGTTCCCGAAGTCTCACCCCGTTGTACCGCTTCCACAAACATCGGTAAGGTAATTTCCCCTTCATCAAGGATGAGAAAATCTGCGCCGACATTTTGCACTTCATGGGGTGTAGAGGTGGGATAGGGGCCGCCCACAGCTACTAACTTACCACGCCGCTTTGCTTCTTGAATTTGGTCGAGTAAGTCCTGTTTTTGGACAATCATGGCGGAGAAAATGACTATATCAGCCCAAGCCCATTCTGCTTCGGTAGCTGGGCGAATATTGCGATCCACAAGCTTATATTCCCATTCTTGAGGGAGAATCGCCGCCACTGTGACTAAACCCAAAGGTGGTAACAAAACCTTGCGATCGACTAAGTCCAAAATTTTCTCGTAAGACCAAAAAGTTTTTGGAAATATTGGATACACCAGCAGGACTCGCATACAGTATCAACCCTCACACTTTGATTGTTATCCCACTTTAACGAAAATTAAGACTTCTTGACTTTTTATCTTAGCGGGTTCAGCTATTTATTCAATCTTTGTTCTCACGCATTCGACGAAGTCGTTCTCGCAGAGTAGACGCAAAGGCGCAAAGAAGAATATAAGAAAGTGGTCTAAAATATGAGTAAAAAGGTTCCAAGCAAAGGTTAGATTTTTATGGCTCTTAGGTCTTGATTTATCATCCAGATTTTACTTACTGATGTGGTAGCAGTTAATCTCGATATGATTCAAAGCTGATAATTTCGGATAAACCGTGATATTCTCTGATTATTTCTGAACATTAAGTAGGTTTAATTTCTAAATTAAAACAAATTTATATTATTGTTATTCACCTATCAGCAGTAAAAACAGCACAGGCGATCGACTCCACAATTCACACAAAAAATTAAGGGTTTAGCAATGCTAAACCCTTACAATCATTTAGAATAAAGATGCGATCGCACCTGACAAAGTAATTAAGATAACTCCCTCTGATTTACAAGTTAAAAAAATAGTGAGGGTATGTCTACTTAAGTTATCGGTTTCTTAGTTTCCAATAAGCTTGAATAGGACTTATGGAGTTATCACGGTTGTAAGTGTGACCTTTGTGAACTTCTAGATGCAAGTGCTGATTCATCCATCCTGTTTTTTTATCTGGATTGAGATATGCGCCATCAAAAACTGTACCAATAATAGTTCCGGCTTCTACACGCTTACCAATATCCACAGAGTAGTTTTCTAAATGTCCATAAATCCAAAGATTCCCATCATCTCCTTCAACACCGATAAAGAAATTACCAGTAGTGGGACCAATTATCCTAGTTTTACCACCAACTACTGTTTTCACTTGATTACCAGCGAGTCCAGCCATGTCAATACCATAATGAGTGCCAGAGTAGTTAGTCGTATCAAAGTATCCAGCAGTCATAGCCTTATAAGAACCGAAAATCCCATTTGAAAGATCAGAGTAAATTTGCTTGACAGATGTAAGACTTTCCCCATTTTGAGTATTGCCATCAAAGAATAAATTATCACGGCTTTGATATTTCCAATCAGCATCACTTAGGGTAGAAAGCTCACGGTAGTAACCAGCATAAATCTTCAAGCTGCTAATCCGATCGTTCCAATCATTACCAACGTAAAGTGTAGAGCTATTTAAAACAACTTTTTGTCCACCAAAATTAATATGTTCATAGCCTTCAACTACCCATCCTTTAGGAATCTCAATGGATGAAATGAAATCATTCCAGTTACCTTCTGAACCATTACTAAAATTCAGCAAGCTGCTATACTCTCCAGCCGCTAATGTCTTTGCATTACCACCAAAATTAGCATGTTGATAGATAGTCGGTGCTTGATAAATCTTCAAACTGGTAATTTTATCATTAGAGTCATTACCTACATAAGATTTTGAGCTATCAAAAACATATTTTTGTCCACCAAAATTAATATGTTCATAGCCTTCAACTATCCATCCCTTAGGAATTTCAATGGATGAAATGAAATCATTCCAGTTACCTCCTGAACCATTACTTAAACTCAGCAGGCTACTATAGTCTCCAGGCGCTAATGTTAGGACATTTCCCCCAAATTTGTCATGTTCGTAAAAAGTTGGTACTTGGTAAACTTTTAAACTACTAATCTTATCATTCCAATCATTACCTACATAAGATTTTGAGCTATCAAAAATAACTTTTTGTCCGCTAAAATTAATATCTGCATAGCCTTCAACTATCCATCCTTCGGGAATATCAATAGAGGAAATGAAATCATTCCAATTACCACCTGAAGCGGTATCAAAAAACAGGTTTGTATACTCTCTAGCCTCTAATGTTTTAATTCGTCCACCAAAATTAGCGTGTTCATAAATAGTTGGGCTAGAGTTTCCACCCTCGAAATAAAATTCTTTTCCTGTTAGACTTAGTCCTGTTACACCTTGTAAAAGAGCAACAAGTTCATTACTACCATCCACACAAATTTGTGTATTTGAACCAACAGTAACTAAACGATAGCCATAAGCCTGATTGCTATTAGATTTAGTAAATCCTAACTTCTTCAAATGAATTACATCTTCACCGCGAATAAAATCAGTAATCACTGCATAATCAGAATTTTTACTTTTGTCATAAAAAATATTGCTGGCATCACCTAGAATAAATCTATCTGAACCATTTCCACCACTCAGCGTATCTCTCTCAGTGCTACTAAATCCATAACCATAAAGGATGTCGTTACCATCATCACCGTTTAATTGATCGTTACCTTTTTCACCCCAGAGTTTATCATCGTTTCCACTACCCCAAATTTTGTCATCACCATTCCCTCCATTCAATTCATCATTACCGCTATCTCCTACTAATTGATCGTTACCGTCTTCACCCCATAATTTATCATCTTGATTACCACCCCAGAGTTTGTCATCATTGCCACCACCTCTGAGTTCATCATTACCATCATCCCCTCTTAATTCATCGCTACCATCTTCACCCCAGAGTTTGTCATCATTGTTTCCACCCCATAATTTGTCATCATTTCCGCCTCCATAAATTGAATCTTTGCCGTCGTTTCCATAGAGAGAATCATTGCCGTTATAACCGTATATTTGATCGCTATCTTTAGTGCCATAGCTAGTATTATTTCCCGAATCACCACGAATCAATTGTTGCTCTATAAAAATAATTTTTTCATTCAGGAAAATCTTGGCATGATCATCTTCAATTTTTAATGCTGACAATTCCTCATGACTGATACTCTGTCCCCAAACTAATCTTGAGAAAATATCCCCTTCATCTCCAGCAGCATCTTGCACATTAATTTGTGAATCTAAATAATGACCAAATTCTTCTAATAAAACTCCTTTAATTGCTTCAAAATTATCTACATTATCAGCTACAAATTCCTGAGATAAATAAATGGTATTATTTTCTTTTGCATAAGCTCCATTAAAGTTTTGACCTGATACTAACTCTATATGAGGCGCTTGAGTAAAGTTATTTTGTGCAAACTGATTCAGCAAATTATCAGCAGTAACGTGGTTATAATCAAACCCAAAAGCAACTCCCATAATATTATCGAGTTGAGGGTTATTTGCTAAACCTGTTAAAATGTCTTTGGTAGAATCAATTGCCCGATAAACTGTAGTAATAATCTGCACTACACTACCAGGAATAAAATCTATTGCTGATTTGGTGTTAGCTTGGTATTGCGAAGGGTCAAATGATGTTTCACCTACTAACACAAAACGTTTTTGCAAACTCAATTCTGTCACATCCGTGAATAAAGGATTCACCAAAGCATCAATTCTTTCTAACCCAGAATTAGAATGCTGAAAATCCTGATGGTTGCTGAGAATTAGCTCATCCATTGTTATTTATATTTTGTAAAAACTTAATTGTTCATGTTTACTATTATTGTTTTTTTAAAAGAAAAGCTCTAGAAGATTATTACGCAAATATATTATAAATTTCTGTGAAACTACCTAGTAGTTCACCGTGCTAATACGGCTATGATTTCAGAGAAAAAAACAGAAATCCTCTGTTTAACCACCTTTTGGCAATCAAAACTAAGAAAAATAAATGTGGATTGGGTTAAATGGAGTAAAATTCACAATAACAAGTTTTTGGGCTGTGGGCTGTTGTTCTTTAACCCAGCCTCAGTCAACACTTGTTATAGACTCCTTGCTCATCAATACAAGCAGACAGCGCACTCCACGAGTAACAAAAAAATTAAGCTTTAGCAATGCTAAAGCCCTAAAATAATTTATATAAAATCGGTATTTTAAATTTGGCTAACAGGACTTTTCACGCCGCTAATTTTTAACACATCACTCATGGTTGCACAGTAATTTGGTAGTCCAAAACTGGTGGGATTGATAACTTTATCGTAAGTGAAATGTCGATAATGCATACAGAATCTATCCCAAGCAGCCATCTGAATGCGGAAGACAGCAATAATCAAATTTGCCAATGATAAGGATAGAGGAATGCGAAAATATATCTTTTTCCCCAGATAGGTACAGACTTGTTCTACTGCTTGATTGACTGTTAATTGTTCTTGACCTAAAACAAATCTGCGAGGTTCCCGTTCTGTGGGAGGATTATCTATTAAATAGCGGATTGTGGTGGCTATATCTTTTCCGTGAATAAAGTGAAAACTGCCATCGGCTTGCAAAAACTTAATTAAATTTACATATTTTGTCACTTCAGGAATCCCCGATGTTACAGCAGAGTAGGGCTTGTTAGCATCGCCGCCTAATACTACAGTAGGAAAAACAGTGGTAATTTTCGGTGCGATCGCTAATTTTGGTAGTTGCTGCAAACACTGATATTTAGAACTGACGTAATCTGTGCCAATTTCGCCGGCTTCTTTAAGGGGTTGATTGTGGCGATCTAAAACACTGGCGGTAGAAAAATAGATGACTTGTTCGCATTTTTCCGGATCTAGCAGCTTCAGCAATTCTAGTGTTTTATTAACATTAATATTAAATGTTTCCTCACCGCCCCAAGCTGTCGCTGTTAACACCGCAGTATCAATTGTTGATAGCAAGTCAGCAAACTGGCTAATTTGCAACATATCACCTTGCAACACGGTGATACCAGAACGCGCCTGAGTATTAACTGTTAGCTTGTTTGGATTCCTAACTAGTAAATATAATTCGTAATCTGTTTCTTGAATTAAGGCTTCAGCTATGTAGTGACCGATACAACCACTTGCACCAGTCACTAAAATCCGTTTCTGGGTCATAAATATTTTTAAGTTTTATTTATTTAAGTTTATTTATATTAGTTGCTGCTATTGAATTTTTAGTTCCCAATGGAGCGATTAATTAAGCGTTGGCTGAAAAGCATAAATAAATGCGTCAATCATCAGTTATTAATTATCAACTAACAACTGACAACTGACGACTGTACAGATGCGATTAATCGCGGATTGTACAGACGCGATTAATCGCGTCTCTAACAACTGACTAAACCAATACATTCAGTTGCTTTGCGGTTTCAAAGAAGAAAGCGACATTTTCTTCTGGAGTTTCTGGTAGTACACCATGACCGAGGTTAAGAATATGACCCCAATTACCAGCTTTGCGAACGGTATCGAGAATGCGATCGCGGATAAACGCTTTAGAACCAAATAATACACCAGGGTCAAGATTTCCCTGTACTTTCACGTGTTTACCCAATCTGGCTCTAGCATCTGCCATATCTACAGCCCAGTCTACAGTCACAACATCTGCACCAGATTTTGCCATTCTCTCTAATACACCAGCACTACCGCTAACCAGCAAAATTAACGGTGTATCGGGATGGGTTTGTTTGACTTGTTCAAACACCCGTTTTTGATAGGGAAGGGCAAAGGTGTCATAATCTTGAGGACTTAATTGACCAGCCCAAGAGTCAAACATTTGCACAACTTGAGCGCCACAGTCAATTTGGTAGCGGGCGTAAACTGCGATCGCATCTGCGAGTTTTGCTAAAAACTGATGCAGAATTGTCGGGTCAGAAAACGCCATATTCTTGATAATCGAGTAGGTTTTAGAACCTTTACCCTCGACTGCGTAAGCAGCTAATGTCCAAGGCGCACCGACAAAGCCTAATACCGTTGATTGATTCCCTACCTCTTGACGCAACGCCTGCAATATGGTTTTGATAAACGGCAGGGATGCTTCAGGCTCGAAGGGACGCAGGTTATCAACTTGTTCTTGAGTGCGAATGGGCGAGTGAATAATTGGCCCTTTACCTTCAGCAATGTCCATGTCAATGCCTAAACCAGGCAATGGCGTTACAATGTCGGAGAATAAAATTACCCCGTCTGGTTGAAAGGCTCTCCAAGGCTGTAGGGATACCTCAATTGCTACTTCGGGAATTTCTGAGCGATCGCGGAAAGAAGGATACTTCTCCCTTAAATCTCGATATGCTTTCATGTATCTTCCCGCTTGCCGCATCATCCATACAGGAGGACGGTCTACTATTTCACCGCGAGCCGCCATGAGGAGTCTAGGAGCTGTTGAGGAAACACCCATTTAACACTTCATCCTAAGTCACTTTTTTATGCCACTGTTTAGCTTATCATTCCGAGATTACGCTTTTTCAGGAAGCTATCTCACCTCATAGATGCCAACTCAATCATTCCATCATTGAGAACCTGCAACAGCCGAAAATCAAAGTCTTTTGACTTTTAATTTTTCTCAAGCGGTATTAGTATCTGCTTAACTTAACTTTATATATCAGTTATATGTCAGCTGATTCCCCAACTTCCGCTCCTGCTCCAGCCAATCAGAACGCTGCCAAACTTGGAAAGTTTTTGATCCCGCGTTCTCAAACTCAAAATTTCCTGATCAAGTTTACCTGCATCACCTGTTTGGGATGGGTTGTAGGTGGCTTTGCTAGTATAGCTGCGGAAAATCTGCTCAATCAGTTATCACCAGATTTTATTCCAGATCCGCAAATCTGGAATTTTTTAGTCAGCTTTGTCAGCAGCATCGTCTTTGCTTTAATTTTCGCCGCCGATCAAGCGCTGGTAATTCGTCCCTATATCCCCGGCTGGTGGTGGTTACTAGCTACCACCATCGGTTGGCAAATTGCGAGCAGCGTTTCTACAGCCTGGATTAACTATATCAACTCTCTTGCTGCATCCTTTAACGAAAATTTACCACCGGAAGCTGTGGTGATTGTTGGTGGTTTATCTACATTGGCTTATATTATTTCTGGCGTTTGGCTGGGATTTTGTCAGTGGCTAGTGTTGCGACGCTACACCCTCAACTGTTGGTGGTGGAATTTTCTTCCAGCCGTTTGCTTCTTCTTCATCAGTACTTTAATTTGGCTGCTTTCTTTATTGCAAAATTTTATTCCCGAAGCTAGCCGGACTTCGATATTGTATTGGAATGGGCAAGGATTTACAGCTTTTATTCTGGGATTTATTCCCGCAATTGGCTTGTGTACTTTAAAAAGAAAGCAAAACCCCAAATCTGTAAATTCTAGCTCATCTTAAGCTTACTAAGCAGTCAATTGCTGCCGATTATTGATAATGTCTCAGGATAATTTTGTACCCAATATTACTAAACCACCAGTTGCCAACAAACAGCCAGAGGAGTTGGAGTTACATGGCGATCGCCGCATTGACAACTACTTTTGGCTGCGGGATGATGAAAATCCCCAAGTTATTGCTTATTTAGAAGCTGAGAATACTTATACTGCGGCGATGATGCAACACACGCGATCGCAGCAAACTAAACTTTATCAGGAAATGTTGGCACGGATTAAAGAAACTGACCTTTCAGTGCCATACCGCAAAGATGAATACTACTATTATATCCGTACAGAAGAAGGTAAAGATTATCCTATTTATTGCCGCAAATACGGTAGTTTAGAAGCACCAGAAGAAGTGCTGTTAGATGAAAATGAACTCGCCAAAGGACATGAGTTTTTTAGCTTAGGTGTATTTGAGATTACTCCCAATCATCAAATTTTAGCTTACTCAGTTGATACCTGTGGCTCTGAGCAATATACACTGTATTTTTTAGATTTAAATACTCATGAATTAGCCCCTGAAACTATTCCCGATACTTATTTTTCTGTGGCTTGGGCTAACGATAATCAAACAATATTTTATACTACACTTGATGATGCTAATCGTCCTTATCAGCTATTACGCCATACTTTAGGAACTGATGTTGAAGACGATGTATTAATTTATGAAGAACTTGATGATATTTACCATTTATATGTAGATAAAACCCGCAGTCAAGCTTATATTTTCATGCTGTTAAGAAGCAGCATCACCACAGAAGTTCATTATTTAGATGCAAATCATCCTGAAGGCGATTGGCAGTTAATTCACCCCCGCACTACAGGGATGGAATATGAAGTCGATCATCACAGCGATTACTTTTATATTGTAACTAACGATGAAGCTACCAATTTTAAATTAGTCAAAACATTAGTCACTGCACCCAGTAAAGAAAATTGGCAACCTGTAATTCCTCATCAAGCAGATGTATTATTATCAGGCATTAGTTTATTTGCCAATCATTTAGTAATTTATGAACGAAAAGGTGGTTTAGAAACTGCCAGAATCAGAAACCTGACAACAGAAGAAGAAAGTAATATTACTTTTCCTGAACCTACCTATGAATTTTACGAAGGTAGTAACCCAGAATTTAATACAAATATTTTACGTTTCCATTACACCTCGTTTATTACCCCGCAATCTGTTTTCGACTACAACATGGAAACAAATGAGCGGGAATTGCAAAAAGAAACGGAAGTATTGGGAGGTTACGACAGAACCCAATATCAAAGCGAATGGCTGATAGCTACTGCTGAAGATGGTACAAAAGTTCCCATTTCAATTGTATATAAACGAGGAATTAAAAAAGATAGTAAAAATCCCCTGCTACTAACAGGATACGGTGCTTACGGTTCTTCTTACCCGGCTACCTTTTCCTCAAATCGCCTGACATTGTTAGATAGAGGTGTAATCTTTGCCATTGCGCATATCCGGGGTGGGGAGGAAATGGGACGACAATGGTATGAAGACGGGAAATTTTTACAGAAAAAGAACACCTTTACAGATTTTATCGCCTGTGCTGAGTATTTGATTCAAGAAAATTGGACAGAGAGCGATCGCCTAATTATTACAGGTGGTAGTGCTGGTGGTTTATTAATGGGAGCCGTTGTTAATCTGCGTCCCGAACTATTCAAAGCAGTAGTTGCTCACGTTCCCTTTGTTGATATAGTCACGACAATTCTCGATACTTCCTTACCCCTGTCAGCAATGGAATGGGAAGAATGGGGTAATCCCAACGATCCAGTGTATTACGAATACATGAAATCTTACTCGCCTTACGATAACGTTGAGGCGAAAGATTACCCAGATATGTTAATTACCGCCGGCTTAAATGATTCTCGCGTCAAATATTGGGAGCCAGCAAAATGGACAGCTAAACTCAGAGAACTCAAAACAGATAACAATATTCTCCTATTAAAAACCAACATGGGTGCAGGACATAGCGGCGCATCTGGACGTTATGAAAGCTTACGCGAACTAGCTTTTGAATACGCCTTTATTTTAGACAGATTAGGTTTAACAGAGTAAACTTTTTTGTTGACGGTTGACAATTGTACAGACGCGATTCATCGCGTCTCTAACAACTGACTAATTTCCCCAAATTAAATCTAACCGCTCTTGCTCCTTTTTCAACGCAACTTCCGCAGTTGTTTTACCCATTAAGGTAGACTCAATCGCTCTACCTAAACTATCAGAAAGACGACTATAACCAGCAATAGTAGGTCGCATATAGGCGGTTTGCATTTGCTCCACAAACACTTTTAACCAAGGTTTTTGTGTGAGATATTGCTGGTAAGCTTCACTTTCAGCCGCTTTCATATTCACAGGTAAAAAACCTGTACCAATACTACATTCTGTTTGAAATTCTTCACCCAAAACATACTCTAAAAACTTAAGCGCAGCTTTTTCTCTTTCTGGTTTAGTCTTCATCACAAACAGATTCGCCGCACCAGTCACTGTAGCTTGATTCACATTTGCTGGGATGGGAAATACCCCATAATCAACATTAGACCTAGTAATAAAAGTCCAAGGGCCGGTAATTTGCATCGCTATACGACCGGCGATAAAAGCATCCTCTTCATAACCCCGTTCTGGCGGAGAAAGAGTAGCGGAACCATCTTTAATTAAATCTTGCCAAAATTGTAAAGCGCTAATAGCACCAGGATTAGTTAAATTTGGTCGGTTATCTTGAACAACTTCTCCCCCCGCACTCAATAAGAAGGGAAACCAACTAAAAACAGTCCATTCTGTTTTACCTAAGGGTAATAACATCCCGTACTGTTCTGGTCGCTTGTCACCATTGCTATCTATGGTCAATTTTTTGGCAACTTTTCGTAACTCTTCCCAAGTTTTCGGAGTTTCTGTAATTCCCCCAGCTTTAAACAGCTTAGGACGGTAAAAGATGCCCATATTACTAGTATAAAGTGGGGCTGACCACAGGTGACCTTCTAATTTCAATTCTGCCAGTGAATTGGGATTAATTTCTGATTTGATGGGCAATTTTTCAAACCAATCATCTAAAGATTTCACAGCCCCTAATTCTACTAATTGTCCGGTAATTTGGGGATAAAATGCCAGAATATCAGGAGATGAATTACCAACAACTGCTGCTAATATTTTTGGTAATTGTTGTTCGTATCCGCCAGCAAAAATAGAATCTACCTGAACATCAGTATGAGTTTGGTTAAATTTAGCTACCAGTTTTTGAAATACTTCCCGATTTGCAGGCGGATTGATTCCTTGCCAAAGTGTCAGATGAATTACATTATTATCTTTTTTGACTGGACTTTGACAACTAGATAGAAATACTAGACATAAACAAAAGGCAACGGCGATAATTGAAAGCCGCCGAGGAGAAGCGATAAATTCGCCAAAAAAATTCCTGATAGAGGGAATAATGTTAGTTCTCATGTCCAGTAGTTAACTAGATGGGGAAATGTCTTTATAAACAGTTTTAGTCAGACTAGTTTCAGCCCTAGTATAAAGATAAGTTTGCGGTTCAGTTATTGTGTGAGTTTTAAAGATTTTTTCCGCTCGCGCCCACAATTCTGTATCCTCTGCATAGGGAAGATTGTTAAATCCTTGTAACTGAAAAAACACTGACCTCTTACCAAAAAAAGTTGGGCCTAAAACGCAGTCTCGCAAATTAATTAGTTTTCCTGGCTCAAAGAAGTCTTCAAAAAAAATATCTTCATCAGATTCAAACCCACCTTGAATTAAGTCAAGTTCTGGGTGAGCTTTCATATATGCTAGGCGCGATTCTAAATGATTGGGTTTGTATGCATCATCGCTATCAATAAAAGTGATATATCTGCCAAATGATGCTTGAATCCCGACATTTTTAGCATAAGCTTGTTTTCTATTTTGATGTTTTAAATAGCGAATATTATTAAATTTTTCTAAATAGGGATTGACAATTTCAAAGGTATTATCTTGGCTGCCATCATCAGATATAATCAATTCCCAATTGCTAAAACTTTGGTTAACGACACTATCAATGCATTTGTTTAAATAGTTAGCGCGATTGTATGTACATAAAACCACAGATATTTCAGGATTTATGTCAAAACTAATAGGACTCATAATGAGGATTCTTCAGGTTTAAAATCAGAGTATTGAAAGTGAAAAGCTAGCATTATTTTACAGAATATTTAGCTTTACTTTTCAGCTATAATGCAAGTAGCGACCGGATAATCTGGATGAAAAGCATCTAATTCTGCCGTTGTCAGTTCTTCGACAACAATGCCATGATAACTAGCGATCGCAGTTAGGGTATTACCGTAAACATATAACTTTTGTTGTGCGTAGTTTCTGAATATCCACTTGAAAGCATCAGGTAAAGGTCGCCAATAATCCACAGGTGTAGCATGAATTCTCATGGCGCTGGGTACCATTGCAAAACATTTACCACTTGGTTTCAGCCACTTGTGAATATTTTCTGCTACTATCCAAGGTGCATAGCAATGTTCTAAAACATTAAATATAATCACCGAATCTAAAGAATTTGGTTCTATTAGTGATGTATCATGCACATCCCCAACGATATCAACTCCCGGCCCCGCTTCTATATTCAGAATGCGATATGAAGTCCCTGGATTAACTTGATAGAAATCCTTGTCTTTAGGTGTGCCACCTATTTCTAAAATATTACCAACAATTTGCGGTTGAATTTCTTGGATAAATTTGTTGAGATAATATCTATCAACTGGAGTACCGCGCGTAAAGCCGAATACCTGACAAATCGGAACTGTCTTTTTTAAATCACCCCAATCTATTGCACCTTTGGCTGGTGACAATAAACCAATATTTTCGAGGCGTTCTACTAATTTTTCAAAGTCTTGGATAGTTGCAATAGATGCTAAATCATCCTCTAGTGAAGATTGAGCAAACAATTGTGGTAGAACTTGGTAAGTTGCTTGACTTAATAAGCCCAGTTCAAATTGCAATTCCTTTTCGATAAAACTGCGAAATCCCTTAGCAAAAAAGGTGATACTATTATTAGCTAAAGAAACTACAGCATCGTTAATAAATGGCTCATATTCAGCTAGTTCTTGTCTAACTTTCTCGGCAATTGGAGCTAACTTAACCTGTTGAAAAATTTGATATGCTTTCTCTAAGGAATTTTCATGCACAAAAATTTCCAACACTGTCAGCCATGATTTAGCAGGAATAATTTCTGCTGTTCGCTGACTCCAAGCGAAGATAGCATATAATTTCTCGGTTTCTAATTTCAAAAAAGCGTTAGCTTGGTATTTCTTAGCCATACAATAAATTTTTGACGGATACAAGCATTCCGCCTATTCCAGATTAGTGACTGTTTTTATAGACTTGCATGGGTATCATACCAGGGTTCTTTGATGTTAAGTGCGTCAAGCAGCATTTTCCCTAGAGTGAAGCGATGAATTATCCCATTGACGCCAATGATTCTGTAAGTCCAAAAAATACCTTGATAGATTTTGAGGATTTCCCTATAGGATAGCCAATTCCCTGGGGTTTCTTCACCGAAGAGTCCGCTAGAACCATATTCAAACTGATGTGGAATATATTTACCTTCTAATGCGGGTGAGGGACAGACTTGTTCGAGTACATGAGCTTGATTGATAACTTTAAATTTCTGATAACCAAGTTCTTGCAATAGAGCAAATTCTTCAAGTAGCTCTTTCCAAGATGATTTTGTCGATTCTATTGAGAGAAATTGTGGTTTGCTATCAAATTGACGTAATGCTTTAACGCACAATAAATCAGCACATTCAATATCAATCTTGAGATAGTAGGGAATGCCATATTCCTGTAATATGTTTTCAAATGTACATCCTTGTACCGTCATCTCAATTGAAGGTGCATTAAAAGAGCGTTCTCTAGCTATAGCCCAATCTGGGGAAATTGTACCCCAAATACTTTGATTTAAATTAGCGTAAAAAGTCAAAGGCTCATTTTTTGAGGAAATTGCTACATTTAAGAGAGTTAATTGACCTGTTTCTATATATGAATTTAGTCGTTGCTTGGTAGTTTTATAAACTTCAGGATTCGCCTCAACACCAACA
Organism: Calothrix sp. FACHB-168; assembly: GCF_963889195.1. NCBI lineage: Bacteria > Bacillati > Cyanobacteriota > Cyanophyceae > Nostocales > Calotrichaceae > Calothrix > Calothrix sp. FACHB-168. The sequence continues at coordinate 98,909 of NZ_CAWPNJ010000010.1, read as the reverse complement.
ACTTTAAAACCTTTTTTTAGGTAAAATTCTGTATCCTGACCTGTATGGACACCAACATCAATAATTAAATTTTTATCCATAAATTTCGCTAGTTATTTGTCAGTAGTCAGTAGTCAGTAGTTGTGCATGATCTTGTTTAATACCCCATGCCTTTATTTTTTGGAGTTCTCTTAACTGATGTTAATTGACATCATGAATGCCGAGACGATCAGCAAAATGTTGAGTTTTTTTACAAAAGATTTCCTACACTATTGCAGTTTGTAACTATTTTGTGCAACCCTAAGGACTATTCCTTTAGACTGAATCTCAATTGCAGAAAGATTGGGATCGAGACAAATGCATTCGGTAAATATATTTTGTCACGAGTTTGTAGTTGCTGTTTCCTTTGTGGCTTGTATTGTTGGTCTGTTGTTACTATGGGACAGTAAGCAGCAAACACAAAAAAATGAATTAGAAGAAACAGAAGAGATTCTATTGAGAATGAGCTTTTCTTACTGGCTAGTTTACTGTGTTGCTTTTGGCATAGAAAAAGTCATGCTACCTAGCTGGGAACCGATGCTCATGACTTTGAAAATTACTACAGCTTTGTCATATTTTTTAACGTTTTCTTGTATTCTCAGTTTGCCTTTAAACAGATTTGCAGTACATCAAGTAGAAGACTAGATAAACAGTGCATAGTCGATGACCGATGGACTATAGACTATGGACTATTAACCGTTGGCACGATCAAAGTTTCATGGCGATCGCGATCGCCTCTAACAGACTATTTTGATCTAAAGTGGTCAAAATAAAAACTTCTTGCACTGTCCTACCTTGTCGGGCGATTACTTTATAACCGCCACGAATCGGTACAGACACGCGCAGTTGTATTTTGGGAGCATGACCTTTAACTCGGCCAATGACGCCTGGTGTCACAGTTTGAATTCCTGGTTGCTGACACAGGCGCTCTAAAATTGGAATGAGTCCATCGATGTGGGTCGAGTGATTCCAGACTAGTCTACCATCATTGGGTTTGCCCATTATAGTTAAGCTGCCTCTAGAGGAGCCATTGTCAAACCCGCCCGTCGTAGTTGTTGGTGATATAGTTCTGCTGGTTCTTGGGGCCCTACCCAGACAATCGCTTGACCTTCAAAATGTACTTGGTTAGTCAAATCCCAAGCATGGTCGCTAGTCATTCCGGGGATATACTTCATCAGACACTCAGCTACATGCTGAAATGTATTAAAGTCATCATTTAGCACAATCACTTTGTAATTGGGATACTGCTTGCGCACAACTTGAGTAGACTTTGTCGGTGCTACAGTTGGTGTGGCGCTCATCCTATAAACATCTGCTGAAAGTCTGGTTAGCATAAAACAGTTAACCATCAAGATTTTACAAAACTACATTCACAAATAACTAGTGTAGTCTATCTTCTGGAGTCCAGATTTGCTCTGTTAACTTTTTGTACAGGGAATTTTCCCCAGCAATGTCAGTTAACACCTAATCTCTCAACTATGCTCGCTCGCTGAGATGCATTCTTGACAGGTTAAGATTATCGGCAATTTGTCAATCAATAATATTGCTGAAATTATTAACGAAATCGGGGACAGTAAACAGAATTTTTCGTCTTTGTGCTGCTCAAGGCTAAAAGTCACTCTACTTCTAAGCCTAACTAAAAAAGCATCACTCATTCTCACTTGAGACCGTCCAAAAATATTTAATTTGTACCTAACCCCTAATCGCCTTCATCGCGTCACTACTAAATGACAAAACTAATTGGGTCTTAACCTGTCCTGAATGATACGTCGCCGCAATTTTCATTCTACGACTGAATGAGAGAAGCACACAGCGATGCCTTGCCCTAAGGCATCGCGGATTTTAGATTCAATCTAAAATCCTCAATCGTTTTAACGATTAACTGCTGCTGCTTCCCGCGCTGCAGCTGCTTGGTCAGGATGGATACCTAAACGTGTGAGATTAATTCGACCTTTGTTGTCAATCTCGCGCACTTTGACAATCACTTCATCACCAACAGCTACTTCATCCTCAACTTTGCCTACACGGTAGTCTGCTAGTTGAGAGATGTGAATCATACCTTCTTTACCAGGCAAAAATTCTACGAACGCGCCTATGGGTATAATTCGAGTCACGCGACCCACGTAAACATCACCTTCGTGTAATTTACGGGTCATGCCTTGGACGATATTTCTCGCTCTCTTGGCCTTGCTTTCATCCACAGCAGAAATCGTGACCGTACCATCATCTTCGATGTCAATTTTGGCACCAGTTTCTTCGGTGATGCCCTTAATTGTCTTACCACCAGGGCCAATCACCAGACCAATCATGTCAGGATCGATCTTAATGGTGAGCAAGCGTGGGGCATAAGGTGAGGTTTCCGTGCGGGGTGTGTCGATGGTTTGCAGCATTTTATCTAAAATGTGCAACCTGGCCGATTTCGCTTGATGGACAGCTTGGGCGATAATATCCAAGGACAAACCGGAGATTTTCATATCCATTTGTAAGGCTGTAATCCCCGAATCTGTACCCGCGACTTTAAAGTCCATGTCGCCTAAAAAGTCTTCGATACCTTGAATATCCGTGAGAACCCGGACTTCATCGCCTTCTTTAATCAGACCCATCGCCGCACCGCTAACAGGCTTGATAATCGGTACGCCAGCATCCATTAAGGCGAGGGTGGAACCACATACGGAACCCATTGAGGTAGAACCGTTGGAAGATAGAACTTCCGATACTACGCGAATTACGTAAGGGAATTGTTCTTTCGGTGGTAGCACTGGTAACAACGCCCGCTCTGCTAAAGCACCGTGACCGATTTCCCGTCTACCGGGGGCGCGCATGGGCTTAGTTTCGCCAACGGAGAAGGGTGGGAAGTTGTAATGGTGCAGGTAGCGTTTAGATTGGTCTGTTTGCAGGTCATCATTGAGGTTTTGGGCGTCGCCCGGTGTACCCAAGGTACAAGCAGATAATACCTGAGTGAGTCCCCGATTAAACAAGCCACTTCCGTGAACTCGCTTAGGTAGAACATCAACTAAACAAGAAACGGGACGCACTTCGTCAAGTTTACGCCCATCAACCCGAACGTTGTCTTCGACGATTTGACGGCGCATGAAGTGCTTGGTAATTTCCTTGAAGGTGTTACCAAGGGCTTTGCTGTTGGCGCTTGTGGCTAGGCGGATGGGATCTTCTTCCGGTAATTCCGCGATCGCATTCGCTATACTTTCCTTAACTACATCCAAAGCTGCATCTCGCTCTGGCTTAGTTAATTCAAACTGCGCGAGAATTTTCTTAATTTCTGCACTAGCGCGATCGCTAATAAACTGGTCTAAAGTTGGGTCTACTTCTGGCGGTTCGCCTTTGACAATTTCTAGACCGAGTTCTTGAACTAAATCTAGTTGCGCCTGGATTAAATCCCTAACAGCTTCGTAGCCAAAATCAATCGCCTCGATAATATCCCGTTCTGGTAACTGATTGGCTCCAGCCTCAACCATGATTACCCCATCTGGTGAACCTGCTACTATCAGATCCAAATCTCCGGCTTCAATTTCTGCGTAGGTAGGGTTAATGACAAAATCATCACCTACTAAGCCTACCCTGACTGCTGCCATTGGGCCGTTAAAGGGAATTTGGGCAATCAAGGTAGCAATTGAAGCACCTGTAACAGCCAGCACATCGGGCGGTACTTGCTCATCCATTGACAACGTCAAGGCGACAACTTGCAAGTCATCCCGCAACCATGAAGGGAACAAAGGACGCAGGGGACGGTCTATCAGACGGCTAGTAAGAATTGTTTTTTCTGGGGGACGACCTTCACGCCGCATGATCCCGCCGGGAATCCTACCCGCAGCATACAGTCTTTCTTCGTAATCTACTGTGAGGGGAAGAAAATCAATGCCTTCTCTGGCTTGCGATCGCGTAGCCGTCACCAAAACAGCTGTATCCCCTGATTGTATCAAAACTGACCCACCAGCTTGGGGTGCTAGCAGGCCTACCTTCAGTCGAATATCCCGTCCGTCAAAGGATATTGACTTATCAACTTCTGTCATTCAGTTTTTTTTCCTTCTATGCACGCTATTCTCTCTCTGTGGCAATCCTAACATTTATGCCCTCTAGCTGGCTTCAGGTACATACAAAGATAAATAACCTTGTCAACTTAAGGCACGATACATCATTAATGCCCCGACCGTTTGCTCGTCAGCTAGTTTGGCGGCTTGGGGAATGCGGCCGATAATCTCAAAACCCAATGTTTGCCACAGGTTAATTGACGGTATATTAGTTTCAAAGACCAAATTAAACATGACTGCTTCGTAGCCTAATTGAGCTGCGAGCGCTAACATCGACTCTCCCATCAACCGTCCTATGCCTTGACCCCGCGCGGCTGGTTGTACAATAAAACCAGCGTTGCAAATATGGCTGCACCGACCGGGAAAGTTGGGTTTTAAATAAAATGCCCCTAATATATCTTTGGGTTTGTCTGTAGTACCCGGCTCAACAGCCCTAACAACAAAAGCGTCCTGATTCAACCAGTAAGCTGCAAATTCTGCTTGTGACAGGGGTTGCTTTTGCGGATAGGTTTTCCCTTCAACAATTACTAGATTTAGTAATGCCCTGACTACCTCTTGTTCTTGCGGATGCATGTAATCTAGTTCTACTTTTATGCCATTTTTTGTTTGTTGAGTTGCGGGAAGTTGCATTTATCAATAATTTAATTTATGACTATTCATAATGGTAAATATTATTATATTTTGTAAAGGTAAAATTGTATATGGCTGCGAAAAAAGAACAATAATTTTAATGGATTGAACCGCCTTCTCTGCGAGAGGCTTCCGCCAACGCGCAGCGTCTCGCAGAGAAGACGCCAAGGACACCAAGATTTATGAGATGGGTGAGTTAAGTAAATAGGAGTTTTTAAGAGATTTAGAAAGTAAAATATGTAAATATATAGCGATTTATCATACAGCAAATCTAAATTGTTCTTGAAAATCTTCTCTGTGTTCTTTCTTGGTGTACTTTGTGTACTTCGCGGTTCGTTATAATCATTTTTTGTTCACAACCTATCTATGATTGCTGTAAAAGCATAAACTTATTTTTACGAAAAGACTACATATAAGTAATTAATGTAACTATATATTTACGAATTAATTATTGTTGGTTGTAAACAAATTAGTAGCATATCGGTAGTTGGAAAATGGCAATTTTACATGGTATTTGGTTAAATAAAAAACAAAATAGCTGTTTATTTATTTGGGGAGAAACTTGGCGTTCTGCACAGGTAAATGCTGATATTAGTGACGCTGAGATACCATCACATCCCTTGGCGATGACACCACAAGAGTTAAGTGAATGGTTAACTTCCCGCAACCTGAAAATTGCTAACTTTATCCAACAGCCGCAAGTAGCTGTTACTGCTGGACGCAAACGTCAAAGTACAGCAGTCAAAGAAGTACCTTTACCCAGCCAAGCGCAAATTATTGCTTTACCAACTCAAATATCAGCAAATAGTATTTCGCCTATACATTCTGCTGTTGAGTCAATAGATTCCCAACCATATCTACATCCTTGGAAAGTCGAGGGTTTTTGTCTTCAGCCTAGCGCTGCTATCAAATTTTTAGCTTCTCTTCCCTTAAGTAATATTAGCGGCAAAGATGCATTTTTAAGTGGAGATTTACGCTTTTGGTCGCAGGTAGCTAGATGGAGTTTAGATTTAATTGCTAGGGGTAAGTTTTTACCAACTATTCAACGAGAAACTGAGAAATTAATTACTAGCTGGCAAGTACTTTTAGATAGTGCAGTAGATGGGACAAGATTAGAAAAATTCTCGCAATTAATGCCTTTAGGTTGTCGGACATATCAAACAGCAATTGAGGCTGAAGAATTTACCAAATCTCAATTATATGTAGACTTACCTTTACCGCCGCAGGAATTAATTTTAGGATTTCTCAACAGTACAATTGATGTACAAGTGCGAGAAATGTTAGGTTCTCAAGCAATAATTGAACCAAGAATGATGGCGGCGTTACCTGCTGGAGTGCGTCAGTGGTTGCAAGGTTTAACGACTGAATCGCCAACAATTAATGCAGATGCAATTGGTGTAGAAAGACTGCAAGCCGCATTAACAGCTTGGACTTTGCCGCTACAATATCAATTAACTCATAAAGCTTTATTTCGTACTTGTTTTGAATTGCGATCGCCTGAAGTGGGAGAATCGGCATGGAAATTAATATATTATCTCCAAGCTGCGGACGATCCAGCGTTTCTAGTGGATGCAGCAACAATTTGGCAACATCCTGTTGAGCAACTAGTTTATCAAAATCGCACCATCGAACAACCCCAGGAAACTTTTATGCGCGGTTTGGGGTTAGCTTCGCGATTATATCCCGCGATCGCGCCCAGTTTAGAAACAGAATTTCCTGAATCTTTGAGTCTCAACCCCATACAGGCTTACGATTTTATTAAATCTGTGGCTTGGCGCTTAGAAGATAGCGGTTTAGGCGTGGTATTACCAGCGAGTTTAGCAAACCGGGAAGGCTGGGCGAACCGTTTAGGCTTAAAAATTACCGCCGAAACTCCAAATCAACAGCAAGGGCGCTTAGGCTTACAAAGCTTACTCAATTTTCAATGGAAATTAGCGATTGGCGGACAAACAATTTCTAAAGCCCAATTTGACAGGCTGGTAGCATTAAATAGCCCCCTAGTAGAAATCAACGGCGAGTGGGTAGAGTTACGTCCCCAAGATATTAAAACCGCCCAGTCCTTTTTTGCTTCCCGTAAAGAAAAAATGTCCCTGTCCTTAGAAGATGCTTTGCGTTTAAGTACAGGAGATACCCAAGCCATCGAAAAATTACCAGTAGTTAGCTTTGAAGCCTCTGGTGCATTACAAGAATTAATTGGGGCGCTAACCAACAATCAAGCGATCGCACCTTTACCCACACCTGCTAACTTTAAAGGAGAATTGCGACCTTATCAACAACGTGGTGCAGCTTGGCTAGCCTTCCTCGAACGCTGGGGTTTAGGCGCATGTCTCGCCGACGACATGGGTTTAGGAAAGTGTGTAGCACCTGATACCTTAGTAAATATCAATGGCACATTATGTACAGCCGAAGAAATTTGGACAAATTACGCCAGCCAAACAGAATTTGATGGCGAAGGATTTTGGACTGTTCCCACAGAAAAATTAATAGTTAATTCCCTAGACACCCAAACAGGTAAAATTGTCAAAGCCGAAGTTAAGCATTTATATCGGCAGCAAATACGCGAGACTGTACGAAAAATCACCTTACAAAATGGGAATAGCATCACCATTACTCGTCGCCATCAACTACTTACCCATCAAGGTTGGACAAATAATTTAAAAGTAGGTGATTACATTGCTGTACCAGCCAAAACCTTATGTAACACTCAAAAATCAACTATAACCTTAGCGCCCCTTTGCGAAACCCTCAGCGCCCCTTTGCGTTTAAAAAACTTCAAACCTCCCACATCAATAACTCAAACCCTAGAAGCCGACTCTCCGATAGATTTAACACAGCAATCTTGGCAAAAACTGAGCCATCAACAAGTCTTATATTCCAGAATAGAAACTATCGAAGATATCCATTACCAAGGCTGGGTATATGACTTAGAAGTAAGAAAATATCACAACTTCGTCGCCAACGATATCATCTGCCATAACACCATCCAATTCATCGCCTTTCTACTACACCTCAAAGAACAAGATGTACTAGAAAAACCCACCCTACTAGTTTGCCCGACTTCTGTATTAGGTAACTGGGAAAGAGAAGTTAAAAAATTTGCCCCCACAATCAAAATTTTACAATATCACGGTGATAAACGCCCTAAAGGTAAGACATTTACAGAAACAGCAAAAAAATACAATATAGTCGTCACCAGTTACTCATTAATTCATCGCGACCTCAAATCATTGCAGACGGTTGATTGGCAAGCCATAGTATTAGATGAAGCCCAGAACGTGAAGAATTCTGATGCTAAACAATCCCAAGCAGTCAGACAGTTAGAAGCAACATTTCGCATCGCTTTAACAGGTACGCCAGTAGAAAATAGACTGCAAGAACTTTGGTCTATTTTAGATTTTCTCAATCCCGGTTATTTAGGTAACAAACAATTCTTTCAAAGACGGTTTGCAATGCCTATTGAAAAGTATGGCGATTCCGCTTCTTTAAATCAATTGCGTTCCCTAGTTCAACCCTTTATTCTGCGGCGACTGAAAACAGATAAAGATATTATTCAAGACTTGCCAGAAAAGCAAGAAATGACCGTATTTTGCGGACTTAGCCCCGAACAAGCGACGCTTTATCAAAAAGTTGTAGAAGAGTCTTTATCTGAGATTGACACCGCTACAGGATTGCAACGTCGGGGAATGATTTTAGCCTTATTAATTAAGCTCAAACAAGTCTGCAATCATCCAGCCCAATATTTAAAAGCAGACTCGCTAGATAAATATAATTCTGGCAAACTTCAGCGCTTGGACGAAATGCTAGAAGAAGCAATAGCAGAAGGCGATCGCGCTTTAATCTTCACCCAATTTGCCGAATGGGGTAAATTACTCAAACCCCACTTAGAAAAACAGCTAGGGCGAGAAATATTTTTCTTGTATGGTAGCACTAGTAAAAAACAACGTGAGGAAATGATCGACCGTTTCCAACAAGACCCCCAAGGGCCGCCGATTATGATTCTCTCCTTAAAAGCTGGGGGTGTAGGCTTAAATTTAACCAGAGCAAATCATGTCTTCCACTTCGATAGATGGTGGAACCCCGCAGTCGAAAATCAAGCCACAGACCGAGTATTTCGTATAGGCCAAACCCGCAATGTACAAGTACATAAATTTGTTTGTACTGGCACATTAGAAGAAAAAATTCATGACATGATTGAAAGTAAAAAACAACTAGCAGAACAAGTTGTAGGTGCAGGCGAAGATTGGTTAACAGAATTAGATACCGACCAACTCCGCAATTTACTTTTACTCGATCGCAGTTCTGTAATTGAAGAAGATACAGAATAATGTCGTAGTTATAATTTAAAAATTTCCAATGTAGGGTGTGTTGTCGCGTAGCGCAACGCACCATCCAAAATTTAAGCTGCTACACCCTCAGCCATAACACAGAATACAAAGTAGTAGGGGCACGGCACCAGTAAGATTATTGTATATCTGAGAAGATTGTGGATGCCGTGCCCCTACAGTATGGTCGATTTACTAGCTTTATTCTCTAGACTCTACGATTATGTCTAACCAATTTGCCCACGGTTATGCTTTATTAATTGGAGTTGGTGAAACAGCCGAAACAAAATGGTCATTACCCGTTACAGTCAAAGATGTGCAAGCACTAAAAACCGTGCTAACCGATGCAAACTTGTGTGCCTATGATTCCGCAAATATTCGCTTATTGCAGAATGAGCAGACAACACGTAGCGCAATCATCGCTGGATTAACCTGGTTACAAGAAAAAGCAGCAAGCGATCGCAATGCGACAATAGTAGTTTATTACTCCGGTCATGGATGCTTTGACCAAAAAAGCCAGTGTTATTACTTACTGCAACATGACTTCAAATACTCAGATATTGCTAACACCGCCCTATCTGCCGCAGAATTTACACAAGCCTTGCGACAAATTCAAGCCAAGCGGTTGTGGGTAGTAATTGATAGCTGTCATGCAGAAGGTATGGCTACTTCCAAAGGCGAACTACCAGCCGATTTTATCGCCACAGCCTTACCCAAGGGTGTGATAGATGACTTAAAGCAAGGAGAAGGAAGGGCAGTATTTACATCATCCAGGGGTAATCAGAGTTCTTGGATACGCCCCGATAAAACCATGAGCCTCTACACTTATCATCTCATCGAAGCATTGCAGGGAGCAGCTAACAAGCCAGGAGACATCACAGTTATGCTCTCAAACCTCATCAATCATTTAGGGAAAACTGTGCCAGAAAGCGCTAGAACCCTGTGTAGAAAAGAACAAACGCCATTTTTTGATACAGCAACAGAAGATTTCCCCATAGCCATGTTGCGCGGCGGAAAAGGACTAGCAAAATTTATCCCAGACTCGCCTAAAATAATGACGAATCGCGAAGTCGTCACACCTGCACTCGCAAGAGCAAAACGAGCATTAGCTATTTTAGAAGAACAAGCCGCTTCCTATGGAATCAGGATTCCCGTAGATTTGCAAATTGAATTGGAAGAAAAACGCCGCCAAGTAATTGAATTAGAATCCCGCCATCAAACAACCGGATTAGATTAATTAAAGTACAACAATGCCCATTGGTTTTAATTTACAGCAGTTTTCACCTATTTGAACCACATCTATCGTAGGGGCACGGCACCGACAATCTTTTGGTACATACAATAATTTTACTGATGCCGTGCCCCTACTGCGTGGTCTATTTACAGGAAGATGCTGTAACTTCTCTGACTTACCCAACAGAACGCCCACAGGCTATAAGCCTGGGGCTAACGCTACAAGAGCTTACCTGCGTGGGCTAAGAAAATCTAGCCCACGCAGGTGGGCTTTGTTCAATTAGCCGCACCCTTCCAGGGTGACGGCGGTTTATTGGGTAAGCGAGGGATTAGGGGTGAGGATAAAATCTCATCAACCAAAAGGGTTTCACGCTAAGTTGACACAAATAGGCAATCCCATGCCCTAAAAATTATATTGACTTCCGAGAAATTTACACCAACCTTCGCCTTCCAAACACCAAGCGCCGAGAAATTTACACCAACCTTCCCCTTCCAAACACCAAACGCCGAGTAATTTACACCAACCTTCCCCTTCCGAACACCAAGCGCCGAGAAATTTACACCAACCTTACCCTTCCAAACACCAAGCGCCGAGAAATTTACACCAACCTTCCCCTTCCAAACACGAAACGCCGAGAAATTTACACCAACCTTCCCCCTTCCAGGGAGGCCGTGAAAAACTTATACAATCAAATGAGATGAAAATCTCCCCTAACCAGCCACTCAAATAAACTAAAAAGCTAATTTAATCATAATTAATCGCATATTTTTTTAATATTGATATAACTCTATGGACAATCGAGAATCACTAGAGCGCACTCTCAACCGTGCCCGTCGCGCCCTCCAGATAATAGAAGAAGAAAAAGCTGCTTATGGCCTTCGAGTTCCACCAGATTTGCAAATTGAACTTGAGGACAAACAAAAAGAAGTAGCTAGCCTAGAAGCGCGATTAAATCAGTTACAGGGAAAGCGCACCGTAACAGTACCCGATAACCTTCCCCGCTACACCGATGTATTTATCGGACGCAAAGCCGAAATTGCCCGTTGCATGGAAGCACTTTCACCAGAGGAGCGGGGCTGGGGTGTGGCCATTGATGGTATTGGCGGAATGGGCAAAACAGCCTTAGCCCTGGAGGTAGCCCACCTAGCCCGTAAGCAAGCGCTGTTTGATGCTTATCTATTTGTTTCTGCCAAGACTACTTGGCTGACAACTGAGGGAGTAAGACTAGAAACCCTCGCCCTATCTTCCTTGGATAGCTTCTGCCGAGAATTTGCCAAAGGCTTAGGGCAAACAGATATTGTAAATATCACTGATAGCATCGAACGCCGCCGCGCCCTTTTAGATGCTCTGCGGGGAAGGCGTGTCTTGCTAATTTGGGACAACCTGGAAACACTAAATACAGAAGAACGCGACATGATTGCCGAGTTTCTGCGGAAACTGCCCACCCCCAATAAAGCTATTATCACCAGCCGTCGCCGTACTGGAGAAAGCGCCCTCACCATCCGCTTAGATCGTCTCTTGAAAGAAGAGGCTTTAGAATTAATGCGCGAGAAGGGACGGTTATATCCTCGCCTAGCCCAAGAATTAAACGCAACCAAACCAGAAATATTGACCGCTTTATATGAAGCTGCTGGTGGTAACCCCCTAGCTTTGGACTGGACTCTCGGACAAGTGGCACACAAAGGCTACTCGATCGGTTTTGCCCTAGAACGGTTGCGGAATGCTGCCAACTCCACCGATCTTTACGGCTTCTTGTTTGCCGACGCTGCCGAAACTCTCTCTAAAAATGACTGCACAGTGCTGTCTGCCCTAGCTGTATTTCGCACACCAGCAACAAAAGCAGCGCTGGCAGATGCTACAGATTTAGCCCCCAATGAAATCCAAGTTGCTGTTGAACAGTTAGTTACTTTATCTTTGGTGAATGACTTGGATGGCGAACGGTTTGGACTGCACCCCCTTACCCGCACCTATATTCGCGCAGCTATCAGTGGCACAGATACTATAGGAACACAGCCCCTTGGTAAAATTCTCTTTGACTCTGCTGCTCAACGCAAAGTCCTGCGCTACTGGGTGGACTACGCTCAAAAGTATGGGGGTGAAGGCAATGATGCCTACAAAACCTATGACAAGCTGGAAGCCGAATGGCAAAACCTAGAGAGTGTAGCCACAACCTTACGGGAAATAGCAGGTATCCCTGGTACGCTGAAAGACCGACAAGCTGCTCAGATGCTCATCGATTTGGAAGATGCTTTGTCTAACTTCCTCTGGTTTCGCGGCTACTGGGATGAGGGGGTGCGCTTGAGTGAGTGGCGATATCAGGCAGGAAAGGCGCTGAGTCAGTGGAGTGATGCAGGTTGGGGTGCGTACAATGTTGCCTGGATTTACTACAGTCGCGCAGAGACAGAACGGGCAGCAAGTTGGGCAGCACAGATGGCAGAGGCTATGGAACGGGGCGGTAGCCGTCGGGATCAGGCTACTGCAATTCAGTTTCAAGGATTAATTGCACAGCAACGCCAGAATTGGGCGGAAGCGGAGCGGCTGTATCAGGAGGCGTTAGCAATTGACCGAGAGTTGGGGGAGGAAGCAGATGAGGCGATCGATCTCAACCATCTGGGAGGAGTTGCGCGATCGCAGGGACAATACGATCGCGCTGAATCCTACTATAAGCAAGCACTGGCGATCGCAGCAAAACTAGGAGAGAAAGAAAAACAAGCAGCTTATTGGGGCAACTTGGGAAATCTCGCCCTTGACCGCAACCAACCCACAGCAGCCCGCCCCTGGTACGAGCGTCAATTAGCCTTAGCCCAGGAAGTGGGACGCCAAGACCAGGTGGCTCGTGCTAAAGCGGGGCTGGCGAGAGTTCTAGAAGAGGAGGGGCGCTACACAGAGGCGCTACCCTTGGCACAAGCTGCTCTGGAAATTAACGAGCGTCTACGCGATCAGGACTTGGATTTTTCACGCCAATTGGTTGAGAGGTTACAGCGCAAGGCAGGGGAATAATTTGTAATTCGTAATTCGTAATACTTCGACAAGCTCAGTACAAGTGACGCTCCTTCGTCGCTAACGCTGCGCTAACGTAATTCGTAATTATTGCCCTTTCCCCTTTAACCAAAAAATTAAATTGTCAACTTGAATATTAATTATGACTAACTACACCCTACAAGCAAGCCGTGAATGGTGGTCACAAAGGTGGCTAGATTTATTAGATTCCTATCGCTTTAAAAAACGCTTAGAACGCGCCAGAAATTATTCGCGCCAGGGAAATGTTCTCAGCATTGAATTTAAAGGTGCCAAAGTATTAGCCAGAGTACAAGGTAGCGAACCAGAACCTTATAAAGTTTCTCTTTCTTTAGAACCATTCACTGATGAAGAATGGGGTTATGTAATTGAAACCATGTCCAAAAAAGCGATTTTTGCTGCTAAATTATTAGCCGGAGAAATGCCGCAAAATATCGAAGAAGTCTTCACCGCAAATGGTCTTTCTTTATTTCCATTTACCCTGTCAGATGTTCGCAGTAAATGTTCCTGTCCTGATAAAGCTAACCCTTGTAAACATGTAGGTGCAGTATATTATCAATTAGGCGATAGATTCAGCGAAGACCCCTTTGTCCTCTTCAAATTACGCGGACGTACCAAAGAGCAAATTATCAGCGATTTACGCCAATTACGCAGCACCAAAATTGACCTTTCTACAACCCAAGAATCAGATATTCAACAGCCAATTACTACAAATCAAAACACAATTAAACTTGACTCATTCTGGCATTACACCGAACCACTAGATTCTTCCTTAGTAGTAATTGCACCTAGCGCCAGCGAGACAGTATTAGATGTATTAGGGGCAATACCCTTAGGTAAAGAAGAGGAAACAGTAGTAAATATTACTTCCGGCGATGTAGTCATGAAGTATTTAGAGACTGTTTACCAAGATGTCAGACAGAAAGCTGTATTAGCTGCAATGAATGTAGGAGAAGGTTCATAGCAATTTTAGACTTTAGCGCCAGTGGGTTTTATTGCTATGCTCATACCACCCTACCGAGTAGAGGCGTAGGCGTAGGTTGGGTTGAGGAACGTAGACGCGGAGCGGCTTCCCGTAGGGTAACCCAACACCCGAAAACTTTGGTATTGTTGGGTTTCACGACCTTTAACCCAACCTAAATTTATCCAGCCTACTGAGTAGCCTGTAGGGTAATTGAGGATGAAACATTTTTATCCTCAAAGGGACTTCCAAATAAAAAAATATCCCAATCATTACAGCAGTTTTCACCTATTTTAACCACATCTATCGTAGGGAACACCGACAATCTTTTGGTACATACAATAATTTTACTGATGCCGTGCCCCTACAGGGTGGTCTATTTACAGGAAGATGCTGTAACTTACCAAGCCCGCAACTCGTAGGGGCGGGGTTACCCCGCCCCTACAATTTGGGATAATTTATTCTTTGGAAGTCCCAAAATCGACAACTAAATTTTGTATTAATGGTTGTTTTTATTACAAGTGATTGAATGGTATAAATGCATAGTAATTCTTTCAAACCCACATGGAAGCGCAAAATAAAGTTATTTCCGTAGAACTGTCCGATGGTACAAATGTCAGAGTTGAAGCCACACTAATTGGCGAACGCAAATTAAGTACTCCTACCCGACCTTTTAGAGAGGTAACCGTTGCAATTGAATCTTTAACTAAGGAAATCGCAGAAGCAATCCAAAAAGTCAAGCCAGATAGGGCTAGCGTCAAATTTGGTGTAGAAATTGCCCTAGAATCAGGTAAATTAACGCCTGTACTAGTCAAAGGTACTTCCACCGCAAATTTAGAGATTACTTTAGAATGGGGTCAGCATTCTACCGGAGAATTCAAAATTCAAGCAGGAAGTGCCATCAACAAATATTCTCCCTAAAATTAAGTGTAAAATTATTTTTTCAATCAACAGTCAACAGTCAACAGTCAACCGTCAACAGTCAACAGTCAACCGTCAACATTATTTCCAGTTAATAGTTACTGTCCAAACTCCAGCCTTGCTTTTTCCACCAAATCTGCTGTAATCACATCTTGCTTTGCTTGACGCGCTAATTGCTCGATTCTGGCTTTTGCTTGCGTGCGGACAAAAAAGGGAATATTTTTGAGTTTTTCTTTCGCTTCTGCTGTCCATCCCAAAGCATCGGAAAAATTAGTGTTACTCATCTTGAATATTCCTTAATTAATTACTGTTTTTTGTAGCAATAAAAATTAATAAACTTAATTTTTGAAATCTGTTGCCGATAAATTTGATTGTGTCATATTACAGCAACACGAACTATTAACAATTTCTAAAAATAATACCAACTTGAAAAATGATCGCTACAAATGTAGGTTGGGTTGAGGAACGCAACCCAACACCCCAAAGTCCTGTAATTGTTGGGTTTCACGACCTTCGACCCAAGATACGGGTCTGTCCCATTAATTTTGCTGGGGAAAAACGAACCACGAAGACGCGAAGTCCGCGAAGGAAGAGAAAAGAAGAAGAAACTTACCCTACATAATTAATGAGACAAAGCACTACATCCACATCAGATTTTTTGTGAAATGGTATGACAAGGGACTTCCAAATAAAAAATATACAACTATTGATTGTGGGGTGGGCGTCTCGCCCGCCCATAGTCAAAGGCGGGCAAGACTTCGGCGTGAGCGCTCAGTCGAACGCTGCCCACCCCACAAGATTGGATAATTTATTTCTTAGAAGTCCCCAACTGACAATTGTACAGACGCGATTAATCGCGTCTCTACTACTGACAAACGCAACGCAATAAAAAAGCTCTTGCTTTTACACAAGAGCCAGAGACATCAATTGTCAGTGATGAAAGAAGACTGACGAACTAGTCTAGTTCGGTCATAGACATAGCTGGTTCGTTCTCACGGTCAATACCTTTCTCGAAACCACCTGCTGCTGCTCTAGCGCGACCAGCGTGCCACAAGTGACCAATGAGGAAGAAGAAACCTAGTACAAAGTGAGAAGTTGCCAACCATGCACGAGGAGATACATAGTTGAAAGAGTTGATTTCGGTAGCCACACCACCTACAGAGTTCAAAGAACCCAGAGGAGCATGTGTCATGTATTCAGCAGCACGACGAGCTTGCCAAGGCTGAATATCGTTCTTGATTTTTTCTAGGTCAAGACCGTTAGGCCCACGTAGAGGCTCTAACCAAGGGCCGCGGAAATCCCAGAAGCGCATGGTTTCACCACCGAAGATGATTTCACCTGTAGGAGAGCGCATCAAGTATTTACCCAGACCGGTGGGGCCTTGAGCAGAACCAACGTTAGCACCTAAGCGTTGGTCACGAATTAAGAAGGTTAAAGCTTGTGCTTGTGAAGCTTCAGGGCCAGTGGGGCCGTAGAATTCACTGGGGTACGCAGTGTTGTTGTACCAAACCATACAAGAAGCGATAAAGCCCATTAAGGACAGAGCGCCCAAGCTGTAGGAAAGGTAAGCTTCACCAGACCAGATGGAAGCACGACGAGACCAAGCAAAAGGCTTAGTGAAGATGTGCCAAATACCACCAGCAATACAGATGAAAGCAATCCAGATGTGACCGCCGATCACATCTTCCATGTTATCAACGCTGACAATCCAGCCGTCGCCACCAAAAGGAGACTTGATTAGATAACCAAAGATAACTGCGGGGTTCAATGTTGGGTTGGTAATAACGCGAACGTCACCACCACCTGGTGCCCAAGTATCATAGACACCACCAAAGAACATTGCCTTCAGTACCAACAGCAATGCACCGCATCCTAAGATGATCAGGTGGAAGCCGATGATGTTGGTCATCTTGTTCTTGTCTTTCCAGTCATAACCAAAGAAGGAAGAATATTCTTCTAAGGTTTCTGGGCCGCGAACAGCGTGATAAATACCGCCAAGACCCAGCACAGCTGAGGAAATTAAGTGCAGTACACCAACTACAAAGTAGGGGAAGGTGTCGATGACTTCACCACCAGTACCAACGCCCCAACCTAAGGTAGCGAGGTGAGGTAGTAGAATTAAGCCTTGTTCGTACATAGGCTTTTCCGGGATGAAGTGAGCAACTTCAAATAAAGTCATTGCTCCAGCCCAGAAGACAATCAAACCAGCGTGGGCAACATGTGCGCCCAGTAGTTTGCCAGAAAGGTTGATTAAACGAGCGTTACCAGACCACCAGGCAAAACCTGTTGATTCTATGTCACGTCCACTGCCCAATCTATTAGAGAGCGTTACCACGAGGTAGAACCTCCTCAGGGAATACAAATTGTTCGTGGGGCTGATCTTGAGGTGCCATCCAAGCACGGATACCCTCATTCAGCAAAATGTTTTTGGTATAGAATGTTTCAAATTCTGGGTCTTCAGCAGCCCGTAATTCTTGGGATACGAAGTCGTAAGCTCGCAGGTTAAGTGCGATACCAACGATGCCTACTGCTGCCATCCACAGTCCAGTTACTGGTACAAACAACATAAAGAAGTGTAACCAGCGTTTGTTGGAGAAAGCAATCCCGAAAATCTGTGACCAGAAGCGGTTTGCTGTCACCATTGAATAGGTTTCTTCTGATTGGGTGGGGTTGAAGGCGCGGAAGGTGTTTGCTGCTTCGCCGTCTTCAAATAGGGTGTTTTCTACTGTTGCACCGTGAATCGCACAAAGTAATGCACCGCCCAATACACCTGCTACACCCATCATATGGAAGGGGTTGAGGGTGAAGTTATGGAAACCTTGAACAAACAGGATGAAACGGAAAATTCCGGCTACACCAAAGCTGGGTGCAAAGAACCAGCTCGATTGTCCCAAGGGGTACATCAAGAAGACGCTAACAAATACTGCGATGGGCGCAGAGAATGCCAAAGCGTTATAAGGGCGAATTCCCACTAGACGGGCAATTTCAAATTGGCGTAACATGAAGCCGATTAATCCAAAGGCTCCGTGTAGCGCTACGAATGGCCATAAACCGCCAAGTTGACACCACCGGGTAAAGTTTCCTTGAGCTTCCGGGCCCCAGAGCAATAATAGGGAATGTCCCAAACTGTCTGCTGGAGTGGATACGGCTACGGTGATGAAGTTACAGCCTTCTAAATAAGAAGATGCTAAACCGTGGGTGTACCATGACGTGACGAAGGTTGTACCTGTCAGCCAACCGCCTAGTGCTAGGAAAGCGCAGGGGAATAATAAAATTCCTGACCAACCTACAAACACGAAGCGATCGCGCTTCAACCAGTCGTCTAGAACGTCAAACCACCCTCTACTGGGGGCGCGTCCAACTGCGATGGTCATTGAACTAGAATCCTCTTTTTTACTAAAATTTCAGCGTTTCTGAGGAATTAACGTTTTTTTTGACAATTTTCAGCAGCATTAAAACTACTGATATTCTGAGAATTCACAGCCTGTTTAGTCTGGATTTCTCAGGGTTATGCCATTACCCGTACCATTGGCTAGTAATCTAGTTTGTGGTAGCTTAATGATTCTTAACTTATCACATTCCTCCGGGTTTTTGACCGATCCACGCAAGTGAATCAGGTGATTTCACACGAAGCTATTAAATATTATGAATATCAGAAATTTTACAATCTGACACAAGTTTTCTCAGAAATCTAAACAATTGGTATTAAAAATTGGGCATGGGGCATTGGGCATGGGGCATGGTGAACAGACAAGGGAGGCAAGGGAAGGGGGACGACAAGGGGGATAAGGAGGACAAGGGGGACAAGGGGGACAAGGAGGACAAGGAATTTTAAATTTTGCGAAAAGTCAGAGCGCCGGAAGTCGGCGCTCTGCATTTTTTAAGCTAGATTTGCGATTCGTGGATTCTAATCTAAAATCCAAAATCCAAAATTGTTTCTATACCCAATGCCCAATGCCCAATGCCCAATGCCCAATGCCCCATGCCCAAAATCAACTTGCAATAGATACTGCTCCAATGGCAGACTTTTAAAGGGTATATGTCACAGGCCAAGGTAGTTCTATGACGGCATCAACAATTAATAAAGGCGATTCATCTAATGGCGATCGCTCTAAGGCAAGTGTTCTAAATCAAAAAGTTTTAGGTTCTCGTCGGTTTAGCAACTACTGGTGGGCAACGGTCGTTACCCTTGGAGCTACAGGCTTTGTATTAGCTTCGGTCTCTAGTTACCTCAAAGTTAATTTACTCATAGTTACCGACCCCACACAACTGATATTTGTCCCTCAAGGTTTGGTTATGGGGTTATATGGGGCGGCTGGCTTACTTTTAGCTCTATACCAATGGTTAACGATTTTATGGGATATAGGCGGCGGGTATAACGAATTTAACCAAGAAGCCGGCACAGTCAAAATTTTTCGTAATGGATTTCCTGGGAAAAATCGCCGCATTGAACTAGAAAATCGGATTCAAGATGTGCAATCGGTACAACTCACGGTGAAAGACGGCCTTAATCCCCGTCGCGCTCTCTATTTGCGTGTTAAAGGCAGAAGAGATATTCCCCTAACCAGAGTCGGTCAACCTTTACCCTTAAAAGATTTAGAAATTCAAGGTGCAGAGTTAGCTCGGTTTTTGGGAGTACCTTTAGAAGGTTTGTAAAAAATATTAACAATTGCTAATTGTTAGTGGTAGAGACGCGATTAATCGCGTCTGTACAATTGTCAGTTGTCAGTTGTCAGTTGCCTAAAGGCTAAGAAGCAATAATTTATTTACAGTTTTCTGGCTTTTTGCCTCATCAAGCCCTCAATCAGTAGATTCAAAATCTATAATCGTCAGGAAACGATAAGATACTCAGGTTGAGTCAGTAATTGGTAATGCGGTTAAAATTTCCACAATTTTTGGTTGCACTTGTAATTATTGGAGCTTTGGCTTTAGGTGGATGTTCAACACAGCAAGCTGTTTCTCCCTCTTCTCCAGCAGCAACAGCTAGCTCAACAGCAACCGAGACTAGCGGCAGTACAAGCACTGAGGCAACATCTGTATCACAAACTACTAGTGAGAGTATTCCAGGAATGAAAGATTTACCACGGCTCGAAGGCCAGGCTACAGTGGTGATGACGGTGAAAGGCTCACCAATTACTATCGAGTTAGACGGTACCAATGCCCCAATTACAGCAGGCAACTTTGTTGATTTGGTACAAAAAGGTGTATACGATGGCACAGCTTTTCATCGTGTAGTCCGCGATCCCCAACCATTTGTAGCTCAAGGGGGCGATCCTCAAAGTAAAGATCCGGCAGTTCCGGCTAATAGACTGGGAACAGGTAGTTTTATTGACCCTGATACCAAAAAAGTCCGCTATATTCCCTTAGAAATTAAGCCCAAAGGCGCAGATGAACCGCTTTACAATACAACATTTAATGCTAGTTCTAAAGCCGTTGTCTTACCTCATAAACAGGGTGTAATTGCAATGGCGCGATCGCAACCACCAGACTCTGCATCTTCGCAGTTTTACTTTACCCTTGCAGATCAAAGCTTTTTAGATGGTCAATATGCAGTATTTGGCAAAGTTACCGAAGGCTTTGATGTAGTCAACAAGATTCAGCAAGGCGATCGCATTGATTCTGCTAAAGTCACCAAAGGCGCAGAAAACTTAAAAGTCCCTGGTAAATAGTTAGCAATCGGGTAATGGGTAATAGAATTTCTTGATTACCCATGACCAATCCTCAATCTCAAATTCACAACTCTCCATTGGTTCAGGTTGTTGTCACTGGTATCGGTTTAGTTTCAGCTTTAGGAGAAAATTTAGCAAATAGCTGGCAGAATTTGATCGCAGGTAAGTCTGGAATTAAATTGCAGCAAGTATTTCCAGAATTGTCACCTCTGCCTGTAGGGTTGATTGGACAAAAACCAACTTCGTTAGAAATACTGAGAGAGTTGGTAGTTAAAGCTGCCTTAAAAGATGCTGGTTTATCATCGCCTTTAGCTGATTGTGCTGTGGTTATCGGCTCAAGTCGCAGCTATCAAGCTGAGTGGGAAATGCTAGCAAGCAAAATTTATAGTAGCGATCGCTTTTCATCTGTCGCAAATGGGGAAATGGCGAACTGGTTAGAGACATTACCCCACATGAATGCGATCGCCACAGCTAGACAAATTGGCTCGGTAAGCACTGTATTAGCACCCATGACAGCCTGTGCTACCGGAAGTTGGGCGATCGCTCAGGCGACAAGTTTAATCCAAACTGGACAATATCAAAGAGCGATCGCGGGTGCAGTTGAAGCCCCAATTACACCCTTAACTTTGACAGGATTTCAGCAAATGGGTGCTTTGGCGAAAACTGGGGCTTATCCCTTTGATTTACACCGTGAAGGCTTGGTTTTAGGGGAAGGCGCAGCTGTATTTGTGCTGGAATCGGCAGAATTAGCCAAGCAGCGTCAAGCGAAGATTTATGGTGAAGTTCTGGGTTTTAGTTTACTAAACGACGCCTATCACCCAAATGCACCAGATCCCCAGGGAAAAACTGCGATCGCATCCATTAAGCAATGCTTAGAGCGTAGTTATCTCGCACCAAGTGATATTGATTATATTCATGCTCATGGTACAGCTACACAAATCAACGACCTTGTAGAAAGCAAGGTAATTAAGCATCTATTTCCCCAAACAGTTGCAGTCAGTTCCACCAAAGGAGCTACAGGGCATACTCTAGGTGCATCAGGAGCTTTAGGGGTAGCTTTTTCCTTGCTAGCCTTAAAACAGCAGATTTTGCCCCCATGTGTGGGATTACAGCAACCAGAGTTTGATTTAAATTTAGTCACTGCGACAAGTCAACAAAAGATTCAGTATGTCCTTTGTTTAAGTTTTGGCTTTGGCGGACAAAATGCTGTGATTGCTTTGGGTAAAAATTTTAATGAACACAAAAATTAGATATTTGCTCGCCTGAAAGCTAAATTTTTGTGTCGCGAGAATATTTTCCTCTCCCTCAATTATCGAACAGTGAACTACCCACACTGACTTGGAGTACCAAGTACAGTGTTGGCTTCCAATTTCACAGAAGATTGCCGCATCTTAGGCTTGCGCCCGCGAATTGGTCTTACATCCTCTCCATTGGCGTTAGCCTCCCCTGTCCCAGAGGAGGACAGCATTTCGGCTGCGCTCAATGCAAGCATTCTGATACCTTCTGCTCTAATATTCATCGCTGCATTTCCATCCCTATCATGATGAGTACCGCAACTAGGACAAGTCCACGTTCTGACATCAAGCGGTAACTCAGATATTTGGTAATGACAATTAGAGCAAAGTTTGGAACTGGGGAACCATCGATTTATTTCTATCAATTTCCCACCACTACGTTCTAGTTTGTAGTTATATTGTAGTAACACTATTCCGGAAATATTTGGCGATTCCTCATACATCTTTTCCCTGTCTCCCTTGCAGGAAGAATCGCTCAAAGATGCAATCGTCATCGCCCGCCTTATATCCCGCCACTGATTTGGAGTACCGAATTCAGTGGGGGACGAGGGCGCGATTGAGTTAACGAACTTGAGTTCCTCGCTGGTGTAGTAGTTAACGGGAACAATACTAATGTGTTTTCGACTGATATCACAGGTAACACCTGTCTTCAGGTAATACTATATTTTATTTAGCTTCCCAATAATTCAGTAATTTTATAGTCTATTGATTGTTTCAGTTAATAGCTGCCAGTCTCTTAGTTGAGCAACAACTAAAGCAATTATATGGTTATATAACTAATTGAGAGGAGATTCCGGAATGAAGTGGATCAAGCAATCTATCAGTTTAGTAGCATTTTCGATACCAGTATTTTTGGAACTTGCTACTATTCCTACTATAGCAACACAGGCCCAAGCTCAGGTTAACTCAGCATCCCTGACTCAACAACCAACACAGTCTTTGCTAATTAGTCAAGGCTTCAAACCACCACAACGCGGATCGGCTCCTCCCAGTGCTGGTGGTGCTACCCGTGGCTCCTATTGCGTGCAGCAAAATCAGTTATTAACCACCTTACTACCAAAAGAAAATATCGGCTTAACTTTTTCGGAACGGCCCAGCTTTTTTTGGCATGTGCCTAAAGATACAGTTAAAACAGCGCAATTTTCCATTTTGGTGGAAGGCGATGAGAATAGCATAGAAGATGATGTAGTTTATGAAACAACTTTAAATGTGCCGACTCAACCAGGGATTATGAAATTTACGCTTCCAGAGAATAGCCCCCCTTTAAAAGTAGGTAAGCGTTACCACTGGTATTTGACTTTAGTTTGCGATCGCCAAAATCCCCCGAGAAATCCTTCTCTAGAAGGATGGGTTGAACGAGTACAACCAGAACCAAAACTATCAAAAGCTTTAGAACAAGCGGATTTACGCAAGCGCCCAGCTCTGTATGCAGATGCGGGAATTTGGCATGAAGCAATAACTAGTTTAGTTGCATTACGTTGTGCTGAACCAAATAATTTTAAGGTTACAGCTGATTGGCGAAAATTCTTTCAATCGGTTAATTTAAGTCAGTTTGCATCCGAACCCATCCTTGATTGTTGTAACAATAAGCAATAATTTTTAATACATTACTGGTTAATTAGCCAGTCAGGTATAAAGATAATCATTAGGGCACAATATGTTGTGCCCTTTCTTATCTGTGTTGAAATATAATAAGCTTTGCAAAGAAAATAAACATAAAAGACTCATAAGTAAGTCGGCGTTAAAAAATCAACCTATGTAACGAAGTGTAAAGTCAGCAAAGAGCTTATAAATGAATCGTTCCAGGTTTTTTACAAAACTCAACATACCTTGGTTTTATCGTGCCGACTTACTTATTAGTGAATCTAAATTTTTAATGATGCAAAATATTGTTTGCTAATGTTATATATAATTCACATCTGTAGGTTGGGTTGAGGAACAAAACCCAACATTTCCGCGAGTTTGTTGGGTTTCACTACGTCCAAACCAACCGATAATTTATCTTTAACTGAATAATATTGGTATTTATCCAGTAGAAAATTAAGTAAGAAAAAATTTCATCCATGCAATATTTAACTAATTAAAACTCAGGAATCAGGATTAAATATGATGGGGGCAAAGCTAAAACATCTAATATGGCAATGGCGGGGAGTTTTGCTAGCAGTACCTAATGTCACAGCTATTGTGATTGCGCTACGATTTACTGGATTGCTGCAATTATTAGAGTTAGCAGCCCTAGATCAGTTTGTGATTTTACGCCCTAAAAATCCTGTTGATGAGCGGATTGTTATTGTTGAGATTAATGAACCAGATATTATTAAGCTGAGAGAATGGCCTATATCTGATGCTGTATTAGCTAAAGTTCTCAATAATATCAAACAGCAACAACCTCAAGCCATTGGTTTGGATATTTATCGAGACTTACCTGTCAATCCCGGTCATCAAGATTTAGTGAAAATATTTCAGACCACACCCAACTTAATTGGAGTACAAAAGATATCCCATACACCTGATAGTTTTGA
Organism: Calothrix sp. FACHB-168; assembly: GCF_963889195.1. Classification (NCBI taxonomy): domain Bacteria; kingdom Bacillati; phylum Cyanobacteriota; class Cyanophyceae; order Nostocales; family Calotrichaceae; genus Calothrix; species Calothrix sp. FACHB-168. The sequence goes on along the minus strand of NZ_CAWPNJ010000010.1, from coordinate 74,273 downwards.
TGTAGAAGCACCTCCAGAACTGAAAAAACGCCAACAAGTAGGTGCAAATGATTTACCTATAGATAGTGATGGGAAAATCCGCAGAGGTTTGCTGTACGTAGGTTTAAAAGATAACAGTATTATAGAAAGTTTTGCCTTGAAACTGGCATTATTATATTTAAAACCAGAAGGAATTACGGAAAAGCCATCAACCAGAAACCCTAATTACTTACAACTTGGTAAAGGTACTTTTCCCATTTTTGAACCCAATGATGGGGGATATATGGGGGCTAATGCCAGTAGTTATCAAATCCTCTTAAACTATAGAGGAACAATGAATCAGTTTCATAAAATATCTATCAATGATGTTTTAACAAACCGTATTCCCCCCAACTTGATGCAAGGTAAAATCGTTTTAATTGGTTCGACGGCGGAGAGTTTAAAAGATTTATTTTGGACGCCATATAGTAGTAATTTATTTACCTCTCCTGAACGAATGGCTGGGGTAGTAATTCATGCTAATTTAATTAGTCAAATATTAAGTTCAGCCTTACAAGGACGCTCAGAAATTAAGACTTTGCCTGAAGAATTAGAGTGGTTATGGATTTTATTTTGGTCAATTTTTGGTGCTACTTGGTGTTGGCAACAAAGACATAGCAGTACTGAGAAAAGACATATACCTTTTATCGCTAATGGTACTGGTAGCATCTTTATTATCAGCGCCTGTTTACTGGGTGGAAGTTACCTGGCGTTTATTTTTTCTTGGTGGATTCCTGTAGTACCCTCGCTGTTAGCTTTAACAGGATCGGCGATCGCAGTTACGCAGTATATTGCCCGTAGCGCAGCAGAAATGCGCCGTACCTTTGGGCGTTATGTAACAGATGAAGTAGTGTCAAATTTACTCGAAACTCCTTCAGGGTTGAAGCTAGGAGGAGAACGGCGGAAAGTAACTGTGCTAATGTCGGATTTAAGAGGTTTTTCTGCTGTATCGGAACGATTAGCCCCAGAACAGGTAGTAGCCATTCTCAATATCTATTTAGGCGCAATGGCGGATGTGATTAATCAATACAATGGCACAATTAATGAATTTATTGGCGATGGGATCTTTGTCATGTTTGGTGCGCCAGTTAGCCGCGAAGATGATGCTCAAAGAGCGATCGCTTGTGCAATTGCAATGCAATTAGCGATGAAGCCTGTAAACGAACATAACCAGCAAATGAATTTACCACTGTTAGAAATGGGAATTGGCATACATACAGGCGAAGTGGTAGCTGGTAATGTTGGCTCGCAAAAACGTGCTAAATATTCTGTTGTTGGTAGTCATGTAAATCTTACCGCCCGGATTGAATCTTATACCGTGGGCGGTCAAATTCTGATTTCTGAAGAAACCATTAAAGATGCTAATATTGACTTAAGAATTGATGGCGAATTGCGAGTAGAACCAAAGGGAATTAAAGCCCCAATTACTATCTATGATATTGGCGGTATTGGTGGTAAATATAATCTTTACATACCCCAAGCTCAAGAAAATTTCTTGCATTTATCACAGGAAATTCCTCTAGAATTTACCATTTTAGAAGGTAAACATGCTGTAGGCACTATATTTACAGGTGAGCTTGTTTCCTTGTCAGATAATGGCGGACAATTGCGATCGCCGAATTCGTTAGAACCTTTAATGAATCTGAAAATGAAATTGGTTAATGCTCCCGAAATTGCGCCGGGAGATGGCGATATTTATGCCAAGGTGCTGAAAAAATCTCCAGAAAATGAACAGCATTTTCAAATTCGGTTTACAGCTGTTCCTCCCAAGGTAACAGCCATACTGGATAGTATACGCCAATCGGAAGTTGGTAAATAATGGGCATTGGGCATTGAGCATTGGGTATAAAAATTCGCTGGCTTCTCCCCTGTGTCTCTCTTGGGCAGTTTAATAAAGTATTAAAACATAGGGACTAGGTATGAGAGGTTAGCAAAGAGAGATTTTCATGTTTGCTTGGGGAATTTATTAATGAGTGTCTAACTGGAAAACGGTAGCTTCAGAGTAGTTGTCACCTTGTGGAGTGTTGATGACGAGGCAACATCCGAATTAATGAAAAAGTTTTATGGATTCATGTTACAAAATAACTTGCAACCTGCTGCCGCACTCAGAGCAGCAAAAAGGGAAATGTGGCGCGATCGCAAATATCAATCACCTTATTCTTGGGCAGCTTTTACTCTCCAAGGTGAGTAGAAGTAAGGTAGTCTCGAATTCTAGAGCATGTATAATCAAATGCGGGCAGAAGTGAATTTTTTGACAAAAAAAGCACATTTATGAATTGAAACAAGTCCGTAATAGGAGGAAGGAATCTATGGCATTTGTAATCGATACAAGCATTATCATTGATGCGCCACCTGACAGAGTCTTTAAGGTGTTGACTGATTTCGGCGCTTACTCCCAGTGGAACGATCTACTATTATTTCATAGTGGCGATCCGATTGTAGGCAGCAAGCTAAAGTTGGAATTGCGTTTGCCAGACGGAAAAGGCTTTGTATTTGAACCTACTGTCATCACATGCGAAAAAAACCTTTGCTTTGCATGGCTAGCTAGGACAATGATGAAAGGGGTTTTTGATGGCGAACATCGGTTTGAACTAACGCAACTTGAGGGCAACCGAACTCAGCTAAGAAATATAGAATATTACAGTGGGATGTTAAGTCCATTGTTCCAGCGATCGCCGATGATGCGTGATGCAGACAAAGGCTTTGAACAGATGAATGAGGCTCTGAAAACAAGAGTTGAATCTTTGCAAAGCACAGCATGAAATTGCGGCGAGTAAATTTTTATACCCTCGCCTCTCCTGGGCAAAGAATCTTCAATACAAGGTAAGTAGAAACCCCAAGGCCATATGAACTCAGTATAGATAGTTCAGGGCTACTTCAAAGCCTACGCTCACCGCAAGCGGTGAGCGTAGGTAGTTCAGTGTCAAACAATTCCGCCAGTCGCTCGAATATTTTGTCCTGTAATCCAATGGGCATCCTGAGAAACGATTAATGCAACAGTACTTGCAATATCACTAGGTTTTCCCAATCGTCCCAGAGGGGTTTGATCGATTAGGTGGTTCACTTGCTCTTGATTCAGTACTAATCCATCCGTTTCAGTCACTCCAGGCGCAACAGTGTTGACCGTAATCCCACGTACACCTACTTCCTTGGCTAGCGCCTTGCTGAATTGCTCAATAGCAGCTTTGCTGCCAGTATAAGCTCCCGCAGCAGGAAGTGCCATTGATGTGCCGCCTGTGGAAATACTGACAATTCGACCACCATCTGCCAGATGTCGTGCTGCTTCCTGAAGCGCGAAATAAACTCCTTTGGTAATATCAAACATACTATCGTACTCCTCCTCATTCATTTCAGCAGTTGGCTTGAATAAATTTTTCCCAGCAGCGTTGTTAACTAGAATGTCAACCTTGCCAAAATGGTTGAGGGTTTTTTGGAACAGACTACGAACATCAGCAATTTTGCGCAGATCAACCTGCACTGCGATTGCTTCGGCTCCAGTAAGCTGAATTTTAGAGACGACTTCCTGTGCCCGTTCTTCATTACCTATATAAGTAACAACTACATTGGCACCATCTTGCCCTAAACGTTCAGCGATTGCTCGTCCGATTCCTCTAGAAGAACCTGTAACAATGGCGACTTTGCTACTTAAAGGACGATTTACAGATATTTGATGGTCTATATTAGCCATATTTGTTTCCTGATGTTATTTATTTTTGAATAATCTAATCATCTGTCGCTATTTGCAAGCACAACTCTGTAATATAATCATTTCCGCAACACTTAAACCACATCTATTTTGAGAACCATAGTTTTAAAAGTAGTGGGAGCATCTTGCTCCCTGGGCTTCTTAGCTGCGTAGGTTGGGTTGAGGAACGTAGACGCGGAGCGGCTTCCCGTAGGTTAACCCAACATTTCCAGGAGTTTGTTGGGTTTACACACGGTAAGCCCAACCTACAATTATCCTTAACTGAACCGTATTGGCTTATATATAGGTTATTTTTAGGTTATTTTGTCGTTTTTGCCAAAATTTTTTACCCTCTTATTTCAGAGAAGGTATTGCAATAAAAGAGGGCTTACCTTGTTAGCGAAGCCCTCGCAATCAGAAAAAGTTGAGTTTAAGAACCAGGTTTTTGTGAGCTAGTTAGACAAAAACGAAGTCATTACTTGTAAATTCATTGAAATAAATGTTTCTGACATTTGCCAGGGATATCTCCTTCTGTATTCCGCCATCCGTAAACTTAGCGATAATACTGGTACTGCCAAGATCGCTAAAAGTAGGCAACAGTTGTAAATCATCAAACTCAACAATGTCACCAACTTTTTGGATGTAAATCTTGTCAACACCCAATCTAAAGTCCATGATCGTGTTTCTTGTATCCGACAGTTCTGGGTATGACAAACCAGCTGGTAAGAGAGACTTGGCAGAATCTGAATATTCAACCTTCACTGTATCAGTAGGTAATCCAGCACTCACAATCCAGAATTGATCTTTACCAGCACCACCATAAAGGAGATTATTACCACCTTGGCGGATGTAAAGTTTATCGTTACCGCTACCCCCACACAGTTGATCGTTACTACCTGCAATCAGAGTATCTTTACCACTACCGCCATCGAGAAGGTTGTGACCCTTATCGTCAAGCCCCTCTAAACCGATCCCAACGGAAGCGTCAATGAAATCGTCTCCAGCACCACCGAAACCGCGATCGTTAACGTTGAGAATAATGGTATCGCTACCTTGTCCACCGCACAGTTTATTCCACCCTTTACCCTCAGAAGCATCTAAAATATCGTTCCCTTGTTCACCATACACCCTATCATACTTAGAAGCGTAAACTTCATCGTCTCCCTTACCAGCATAGATCAGGCGTCGGCTCTCAAACCCTTCTACAGACCAACCTTCCCCTACAATAGGAACAGGACGACCACCCTCAGCTTTTGGTTTATCTCTGAACACATCAAAGGCAAACTCCTCAGCCGGAGTCACTAAAAAATCATACTGTGTTGGCGGCGCATCAAAGGGTAATACTACTATTGTGTCAGTAGTTGATAAACCCGCTTGTGTATCTGTGGGTAATTCTTCTACTACATCGGGCACTGTACTGAGTGCTTGGCTTTCTGGTAAGTATACCTGAGTAATTACTCCCTTCCTACCAGCCTCTGCATAGTCGTAGCGTAAAATTTCAATAATATGCAACTGACTATCGTCCCCAATTTGCCCATCAATAACATTGAATACACCCTGATCTATAACTAATTCATTTGTAGATGGATTAACAGTAGCAGTCTCAAAAGTGCCATCATACTGTAATCCATTAAATTTCTGTGGATCTAAATTAAAGTCTGAATATCCTGCAGAAACGTCAAATAAATACCTGAAGGTATTAGGATTATCAGACTCAGACTCGTTAAAGTAATCGTTATTATTGCTCAGGTGTATGATTTTATTTGGTTTTACAGATGGTAGGGGATTTAGAGGTGAGGGAAATAGCGGATCGGGTTGGTATTGATAGACTTGCGGACGGTTTGATGTATTTTGGCTAGCAAGGTATTTTTGTTGGTATTCTTGAGGATTGACTGTAATTGCCAACGCCTCTACTGTTTCTGTTCCTTTATTAACTATTGAATAGGGAGTCTGAGGTGCAATATAAACATAGGTTTCTGGGCCTGCTGTCTTTTCTTCGTCACCAATCTTTAGTGAAAGTTGTCCTTTCTCTACATAGAAAATTTCATTTTTATCACTAACAACTTGATCTGGATAAGGGTTACTAGGTTGGGATGCCAGAGAAAACTCGTTATAGGAAAATTGATTCCCAGATTCTGTAAAATTAACCAAAGAAGTGTAGTTGATCCCAAACTGCCCCACCACGGTCGGACGCTTCTCAATCCCTTCCTGATTACCAGTGGTATAAACCTGGAAACCAGGCTTACCTATCAGCGACTTAGCATTATCTACTACTTCTCCTTGTGCGTCTTCTGGCAGCACGAGTATATAATCAAGAGCATCTGCTGGTGGTTGATACCCCGGTCTTAAGGCTGTTAAGATGATGCCAGCATTAGTCCGGGCATTAAATTTGCCAAGATTAAGAAAATCATCGGGTGTAGGCCCAGAAAATGTCGGTATTTCCTCATTTCTATCTATTACTCGTTTTGCTGCTGCATCAAAGAATAAGTCTAATGCCCCAGGCACAGTCATCGATAGGGTTCTAGCTCCCGGCGTTTTTCCGATTACTGTGGCTGTAGAGTCTAGGTTGCGATATCCGTGAGTCAGGTCTTTTGGCCCAAATACAGTTGTTCCCTTAGGTACAACTAAACTGTCAGTTCCCTGGTTACCTAAGTTGAATTGGAATTGTCCATCAGTGACATGCCAAATCTCCGACTCAAAAGGGTGAATATGGGGGGGCGGCCCGCCATTTACTGGCAGAAAAAAGTCAAAGAAATTAAAAGAACGAGCACTCTCTCTCGTACTTGTTAGGAAAGTGTAAAGGTCACCAGAAGCATAAACCGCTCGGTTAGATGTATCGTTCCGGTTAACTATCTTGTATTCACCAATAACTTTAGTGGGCGTTACTGTTCCATCAATCGCAAAAACTGGGCCTGTAGTATGTGTCATTTTCTTAATACTTGGTAAGTAGATTTGATGCTAGGTAGGCAGCAGTTAACAGCATGAAATTCTTAGTAGTTTATTGAACCCATGAACTGTTTTAGCTTCTATAGTAGAAGGGAAATTTTTCCTTTAACAAAGTAACCAAATTAAAGATTCATATTCGTGAGTTTATTACATAGCTACCGCTAATAAAATGCTAGATAATGCTTAATCGCAAAATTGTAAAAATTATAACATCTTTTATTTGAGTGCAAGTATCTATGAGACAAAAAAAATACTATCATTCTTAATTTTTGTTGGGATAAAAAACTACTACACAGAGAAGTCATGACCAGGGATAGCAGTGTTCTGGAACCGAGAAAAATGTCTCTCAAAAGCTTGTCTTTTATCGGTTCTAACAGCCTATCTCCTGGACAAAATTACTCAAAATTGGCAAAAGGTTTGCGACCATCAGCTAATTGTTGCAATTAAGTAATATTTTTTACTTAAAATAAATGAAGTACTTAGCCATATAAGCCAAATTAGCAGCCCAGGTTTACAATTCTTATCTTTTTACCAAGTTTTGCAAAATTCTCAATTACTCATGGGCTGAAACCCTTGATGCATAGTAAATTTGTTTACTTACATGGCAGGTTGTAGATGAATTATAAAATAAAAATAGAGATGTCTCCTCAAGAATAATTGCTTTTAAATTATGCACTATGTACTACACTTTTCGCAGAGTGTAAATAACTATTAAATTGTATAAAAATGTATAAAAATTGTTTGACTTGCCCGTAATCAGCATGTATAACCACAGTCAAGGATATTTGTTCTATTTAATACTTGTTTACATAAAGTAAATATACTATAGTTTTAGAGAATATTGAGTGCAATAATTTACGTCTAATTTGTTTTATTGCTGAGTATTGCTATTCATGCTTTACTGACAATAACTGATCGCATTCGTACTGCTGAGTTGAAAGTATTGAGATGCAATGTACTTGATCTCATGATTCTATTAAATAGAAATAGTGGATAAAAATTGTCGAAATAATGGCTATTAAAACTATGGTGAATACACAAAACATTTGGTTGGGTTTAAGTTCAAATGACGCCCAAGGACAAATAGACTTATTCAGAGCAAATAATTTATTTACAACTGGCAATACACAAAATATTAGGCTGATTCCCTATGGTACAAACTTCAATAAGGGAGTAGACCTTGCTATTGCCGATGTTAATTATAAACATGGTCAAGACAGTAGCATCAGTAAAAGTGATGATATAACTGACATCATCACAATCCAGCGTTCTTTAGGTAATTCTCTAAACGATAAATTTACTGTCAAAGTATTTGATGGCAAAATCTTAATAGATAAACAAGCGTTAACGAAGACTTTTAATGGTGATGAAAAAAACTTACTGATTACAGAGATTACAGCTTTTCCAGATATCCCTATATCAACAACTCAAGTTGCATCCATTAGCTCTGGCGATCTCAATGGCGACGGCTTCGCAGATATAGTTGTCGGTTTAGGCGGTTTAGGTGAAGGGAAAACTCCAATAATTGAAATTTATAGTGGTAAAGACTATAAACTATTTAGTCGCATTACTCCATTTCATCATGAAGAAAGTTTTCAAGGTGGAATTAATTTAGCAGTAGGAGATATTAACGGAGATAATTATGGCGACATCATTGTAGCTCAAGGTAATGGTGGACGTGGATTAGTAGAAGTTTATAGCGGCAAATTAATTGCTGAAAAAGGTACGTTAAATGGTGATGATACAGCACATCATACAACGCTGTTGTCTCAAGAATTCCAACCTTATGGAGATGAATATACAGAAGAGGTAGATGTGACCTCTGGCTATATACTCCAAAGACCTGATGAGCCAAATGGCTACCCTGTTCAAACCAATTATGCTAACCTGACAACAATTGCTAAGGGTTCTATCATCGATTGTCGCGATCAAATTCAGGTATTTACTTTTAAGGGAACAAGTCAAATTGATCAAGATGATGATGATGATGATGATGATGATGATGATGATGATGATGAAAGTTGCTCTTGCTGTGAAGGCAATAAATATGATGAATTTTATCTTGATGCATCATTAACTCCTGATGATAACATTCGAGAAATTTCTGGAACCTTTGCCGATTTACCAGATGCTGTAGGCGAACCAGTTCTTTTTAGCCGTAAAGAAAATGGTGAATATGAGCTAATTTACTTAGGAGATGAAAACGAATATGAATCGACGGTAATTACTACAGCTTCTGCCACATTAGCTCCACTCCTGATCAAAAATAATAATGATGTTTTTGGCATTCAAGGTAATGGTAAAGTAAACCTCAAAGTTACTCTAATAGGACGTAATTCTAATTTAGTAAATGAACTAGGATTGTTCTTTGTTGATGATAGTACTGGTACAATTAATGGTATTGCTCCTGGTGCAGCAGGTTATATTCAAGCTGCTTTAGCGCGATCAAAAACTATTTTCTCCGTTATTGCTAATACTCCTAATGGATTTAAGATAGACAATATTACAAGGTTGCTGGAATTACAGTCCGGTACTCAATTGAGGTTTTTATTAGTAAAAAATAGCACTATTGATGCTGTTCAGGCTGGAATTACTTCTACAACAGAAGTGTTATTTGCTGAGTCATCAAGCCAAATTACACAGTTAAATAATGGTGAATTTTCTCTAGCTTGGAAGGATGCTTCTGGTAACAACGTGAATGATTTTCAAGCTTTATCAGTGAAAATTCAGGTTACTAACGATCCATTACCTCTCGGCGTAGGTTTGCAAGGAAACTCACAAACAGAAGTCATAGATTTACGGAATGTGACACAACAAGTGACAGCTGATTTTATAGTCAATAGAGAAGCTGCTTATGACAATTTTGTTGGGTTCTATAAAGTCAATGACGAGAGTGGTGGTATTGATATTAATGGCGATGGTAATGTTGACTTGCGTCCTGGTGACTCAGGCTATGCTCAAGCCGCAGTGCGTGGGCGGGTTGCAGGTATAGATTTAACAGTAAATAATCAAGGTACAGCATCTTATAGTGGAATTTTCACAGATGGTTCCATTTTTGCACCATTTATTATTGTTCGAGGTAGACCAGAGGCAATTTTAGATAATAACTCTAGTAACGATCCATCTGTTTACTTCCCATTCTTGGGAGCTAACTCAGATAAGGTCGATCATATTCGTTTGTTAGGAAATAACATCTTTGGCTTTGAGGATTTACCTAATGGTGGCGATCGCGATTTTAACGATGTTATTGTACAAGTGAATTTGAAGCTTAGAGAAACTTTATAATTATTCGGACTTACGCACACTCTACGAATTCTTCTGCCAAGGGGAGACACTGCACTAATCTTGGTAAAGCGGTCGCAGTCTTAATGCTTTGCGTCGATTGCGTTAGCGAAGCCTTAGCGACGTAGGAGCGTCACTGCTGAACCCGTTCCCGAAAGGTAGGACGATTCGATAAATTCAGATTTTTGATAATTTTTGCGTAAGTCCTGGTTATCTGACGTTAGATTGTGTTTTCGCTAAACGCAACTCATCATCAATATTGCCGATGCTTCAGACTGTTTCATTGATCTGAGTGAAGACAGCACTCAAAATTTTTTTGCACACAACAATAGACATCTCAAAGGTGTAAAGTATAACCTAACAATGTTTATCGCCTGACCCAAATACTGAAAATTCATGAGAAATTTGCAATTACTAGGCAACTATCGTTCTGTTTACAGGCAGATACTGCTCACAATCTCAGCAATTTTAGTTTACCAAATACTACCTAATTACACCCAGGTATTCGCACAAGAAGTTAAAACAATTAGCGCTCAATCTCTCACAGGGCAACAGCTATTAGATGGCACAGGAACAGACCAATTGCTATTTTTACCATCGTCACCAACAACTGTTACCGCGAGCAAAACCCCTTTACCAGCACAAAATCATCAGATAATTATTGCCCAAACAACTAGTCAGCCTGTATCTAACCCAAACACAATTTCCCCAGGAGCAGGGGATAATCATCTGTTAGCGCCATCGAACGCAGAGGATGGCCAAACAGATCCGATGGCTCAAGTCACCAACATTTCTCAGTTGCAAGACGTTGCACCTACAGATTGGGCTTTTACGGCGCTGCAATCCTTAGTTGAGCGTTATGGCTGTATAGCTGGCTATCCTAATGGTACATTCCGTGGCGATCGCGCTTTGACTCGTTATGAATTTGCCGCAGGTTTAAATGCTTGTTTAGACCGGATAAATGAACTAATTGGTACGGCTACTCAAGAGTTAGTCACAAAACAAGATCTAGAAACTTTAAAGCGCTTACAAGAAGAATTTGCTAGTGAATTAGCCACTCTTCGCGGTCGGGTAGATGCTTTAGAAGCACGTACTACGGAATTAGAAGCCAATCAGTTTTCCACCACCACCAAACTGTTTGGTAATTTAAGAGTACAAACTAATGCGTATTTTTCCGGTGATGGCAATCCTAGTGCTAATATCCAATACAACCTTTTCTTGGGATTACTCAGTAGTTTCACGGGTAGAGATTTATTGCTGACGGCAATTGGTGTGACTAACACCCAATTTCCCGAACTGGCTAACACCAACAATGGCAGAGATGTTGGTACCACTAGGGAAGGCTCTAGCGATGCTACAGGCTCAGGTGACACCGGTAGTTTCGCTCGCCTCATCGGTTTAGAATATCAATTTCCCATTGGCGAAAAATTATTAATCGATGTAGTTGCTGCTAATCGCTATCGTTTTAGCCCATTTTTACTATCACAATACGCTCCTTACTATCGGCTAGGTCAAGGCCCTACCAGTGCCTTTGCAGAAGCACCCCCAATTTATTTAGTCGGTGCAGGCTCTGGTGTTTCTGCTAGCTATAAAATTGTTGACTCGACAGTATTAACTTTGACTTACTTAGGAACCTTTGCCAACGAATCCCAAGCAGGTGGTTGGTTCAATGGTGACTACATTGCTGCTGCCCAGATTAACTATAATCCCAGCCCGAATTTCTTTTTACAACTTTTATACCAACACGGTTATTTTAATCCCGGTAATTTTGGCTTTCATAACGGTCAAACTTTTCGCGATAATGGTTTTGTTGGTTCTGCCCTGGCAAATCGCTTTGATGATGCTGGTGTATTATTTAACGATGCATCTGCGGTTAGCACTAATGCTTATCAGATTGGCGGCTTCGTGGCCATTAGTCCTAAAGTACTGCTTGGGGGCTGGGCTAACCTGATCAAAGCTAGACTCATTGGCAAAGGTGATGCGGATATTTGGACTTACTCAGTGCAAGCAGCCTTTCCCGATTTATTTAGAAAAGGTAATCAGGGAGGCTTAATTGTTGGTATGGAACCGACCCTGACAGGTTTAAGAACTAATCTGCCCTATGCAGAATTCAAAAATGATACCTCATTGCATATCGAAGCTTATTATCGCCACCAGCTTTCCGAGCAAGTCTCTATTAGTCCCTCTTTGATTTGGATTACATCGCCCAACCAAGATGCTAGCAATGAAGATATTATCATTGGTGGGATTAGAACCAACTTCAACTTTTAGGAATGTTGCCTTCACAGCAAGCTTTTCTGGTGTTTTTTTTATCCAGATGTAAAAAGTTATTAAATTCAGGGTGATGAAAAAATAGAGTCATGCCAATATCTTAGTAAGAAGTACATATAAAGCAAGCAGCAAGCTTGTTAGCCCCGCATTTGCCATCGGGGCTAAGATATGGTACTAAAAATTCAACCTCACTATCAGTCAAATGTTTAGTGAGATAACCCTCGGCACACCCCGACTAACTGTCGGTTATTCAGTCAAGACTTAAAGTCACAGCAAAACTACTGCTCTATAACTGAGATCGTAATTGATCGGCAAAAGTCCCATACCTACCTAAGCGATCGCCCTTAATTCGATATATATGAAATCTTAGCTTAATAACGATCAAGTGATGATTAAGTTTTACTGCATAAATCTTTAGATTTGCTGCATAAACACTTAATCGATCCCAAGCAAGAAGTTATAGTTGACACAGTTCATAACCACTACTGAGAAAATTAGGGAAAAGTTGGGTAATGAAATACGAAAATGCGGTTTTAGATGACAAAGAACTACAAAAAGCTTTAATACAAATCAATCCTAAATTTGGTGACTTTGTCACCAGGGTTGCCGGTGAAGCTTGGGGTTTGCCGCTCATTGATCAAAAAACCAAAGCGCTGATCACAATCGCTATTGACGTAGTTAATCAAGATCAGGTAGGGCCGGGCAACCCCTTTGGTGCGCATGTGAATATGGCACTCCAGCAAGGAGCAACTAGGGAGGAGATTGAAGAACTATTATTATTCCTGTGTGTTTATGCAGGTTTTAATAAAGTGGCAGGTTGTTTTGGCACGCTCAACGAAATTCTCAAGTAGAACACAGGGGCAAATTTCCGAAATCAGTATATTCCGCATTGTAGCCCTACAAAGTAGCTCTGGTAAGGTATAGATAGAGAGAGATTCCCCAAGACTTCTTCTTGATATCGCCTATATAGATGTTATTCCTCTATATATGTAGAGAATAATAAGTACAAAAGGACAAACACCAACCTTCAGGTGGCACAGGATCGAAATCTTAGAGCATAAGATCTGGAATTCTTTTGTCTTGTTGTACTACAGAGATAGTTGTTGTGCGATCGCATCTGATAAATTAACCCACAAGGTTTTTAGAGCTTGAGTCAGCAAACAAAACAGTTGCAATCTGAGAAATTCAGGATCGCACAAGAAATATTTCTTCTAGGCATCAAGGATAGCGATCGCCTAACAAACAAAATCATCTCTTGATATTCATCATAGCTGATAGCTATTATGAGCATCGGAGTTTCTTACCACGCTTTTTTGTCACTATCTGCTTAAACTCAGGTTAAGACTAGCAAAAACCTTAATTTTCCCTAAAATTCAGCTTTCTTGGTTACCTAAAGTGACATAAGTAGAGTGTGATATCACCAGAGAACAACCATAGTGTGGACAAAGGACAGCAAGCATGGTTTCAACCATCAACAAGGCGGCAAAAGTTGACTATTCAGCACGGGATAGTAAAGGAAAAGTAGCCTTCTACGTCCTCCTGTGGAAACGACAAGGAATCTCCTTAGAGATTTTTGATGACTACTGGAGAGACGTACATGGCCCAGTCTGTGCTAGATTGCCAGGTCAATATCAATACTGGCAATTTCATGTGGCTCATAACGAAGGGGGTTTATGGCCAGAAATTCCCGGTTTAGATTATAGATGGGAAAATGACGATAACTTTGATGGGATTGCAGAATTAACCTTTGAAAGTGATGCAGACCGGCAAACATGGTTCAAAGCGTCAGCTATTCTCATGGATGACGAACACAACCTATTTCGTAAAGCCATCGGTTACAACAGTAGCCCCGGTAATTCCATCACTTATACAGATCGTATCCCCACAGGCGATCCCAACGGCGAAGTTGGAGCCATCAAATTTCATGTTTTAATCAAAAAAGCTGATGGTGCAAGTACAGAAGCTTTTCGTCGTTATCTGACAGAGACATTTGCACCCAAAGTCAGCAACAATGATGCAGTACTTAAATTACGCTTGCATCTATTTGAAGAAGTTGATAATTCTCGCCCAGATGCAGCAGGGGTGAGTCATTATGAACCACCAGCCAAGCAATATCATGCAGCTTTTGAAATTGCTTTTTTAAATCATCTGGATCGAGAAAAGTTTTTCGCCTCTGCTGATTATGCGGCAGCAGTGCAAGATGCAGCTAAATATCTCAAACAAATCCAACCATTCCCCGAAAGGTCGGCTTATACCTTTGTCTATAACAGTCAGATGACGTTAGCCGGTCAACGCAGTTCTTCAGTAGCCGAACTGATCACAGATATCGGTGCAGTTAATCAACTTCAAGAGGACATCACATCTCTCATGCTCAATTACAATCTTTACAGCTCTCCAACCAACGGTTATGGTTCGGCTCAAGCCACCCCAACCCAGCCAAAACCCGCCAAGAAGCGCACCAATTATTACCAAGGTTTGTCAGCTGATTATTCCCGTCCGGGACTGGTTAGCCCCTACGTAGCCAAAAAGCTAATTGAGGATGCAGAAAAAATTGTGGCAATGAAAGAACCCAGATTGCCAGAAATCAATTCATACTACACCTTAGAACAAATTGAACGGGAAAACAGAGAATGGTGGCCGACACATTGTGAAGCCTTGAGACAAGGAAGAGGCGATATCTTAACTGGAGAATACCGTGACGATTTAGTTTATTTGTGTCAAGATGGGCCCTACCAAGGTTTAGAACAACAAAAAGAAAGAGAAAAACATTGGTGGGCATTAATTGCGCAACCAGGAGTTACCATGTGCTGGCCCATCGTCATGTTTTATGGCGAACACACATACTTTGAATGGAAGTGTGTAGACGACGAAACCAACGAAACTTTAGCCAAAGGTAATGTCACCTGGGTACGCCGAGGTCATCGTGGTGCTTGCTATTTAAAAACAGAACAATTGACTTTCTATCGCGATGTATTTGCTGCCAATGAACTTCTGACCTTGATCACCACAGCTTAAAATGAAACAGGAAAGAGCATATAAAAATGCCGTCCTAGATGACCAAGAACTGCAAGAAAGTTTAAAACAAATCAATCCCAAGTTTGGTGACTTTGTAATTCGGGTAGCAGGTGAAGCCTGGGGTCTGCCACTAATTGACCAAAAAACTAAGGCTCTGATTACCATCGCTATTGATGTTGTCAATCAGGATCATAGAGGTGCTGGCAACCCTTTCGCGGCCCATATAAATATGGCTCTCAAACAGGGAGCCACCCGCGAAGAAATTGAAGAGCTGCTGCTGTTCCTATGCGTTTATGCGGGTTTTAATAAAGTCGCGGCTTGTTTCGGCACCCTGAACCAGATTTTTGACAATTTAAATAGCATACCAAGGACAGCAGCAATGCTTTCAGCAACCAAACAATCAAACCTAGCTGATTATTCAGCACGGGATCATCAAGGAAAAGTAGCTTTCTACGTCCTTCTGTGGAAACGAGATGCCATTTCCCTAGAGCTATTTGATAATTACTGGAAAGACGTTCACGGCCCGGTCTGTGCTAGACTACCCGGTCAATATCAATATTGGCAATTTCATGTAGCTCGTAATGAAGGGTGTTTATGGCCAGAAATTCCCGGTTTAGATTATAGCTGGGACATTGAAGATAACTTTGATGGGATTGCAGAGTTAACCTTTGAAAGTGATGCAGACCGGCAAACATGGTTCAAAGCGTCAGCTATTCTCATGGATGACGAGCATAACCTGTTTCGTAAAGCTATCGGTTACAACAGCAGTCCTGGTAATTCCATCACTTATATAGATCGTATCCCCACAGGCGATCCCAACGGTGACGTTGGAGTCATCAAATTCCACGTTTTAATCAAAAAAGCTGATGGTGCAAGTACAGAAGTTTTTCGTCGTTATCTGACAGAGACATTTGCACCCAAAGTCAGCAACAATGATGCAGTACTTAAATTACGCTTGCATCTATTTGAAGAAGTTGATAATTCGCGCCCAGATGCAGCAGGGGTGAGTCATTACGAACCACCAGCCAAGCAATATCATGCAGCTTGTGAAATTGCTTTCTTGAATCCGTTGGACAGGGAAAAGTTTTTTGCCTCTGCTGATTATGCCGCAGCGTTGCAAGATGCAGCTAAATATATCAAACAAATCCAACCTTTTTCCGAAAGGTCGGCTTATACCTTTGTATATAACAGTCAGATGACTCTCGCCGGTCAGCGAAGTGCCAAGGTAGCCGATTTAATTACTAAAATTGGCGCTGCTAACCAAATCCAGAATGATATTGTTTCACTAATGATTAATGGTCAGACTGATTACGCAAACGGTAAAGTTTTAGCTCAGAATGGTCAAGATGCTCTGCAAAAACATCAGCTAATTTCTAGTTCTGGACTGGGTCATTTATTGCAAGGCGTGCAGCACGTTGGTGTGACAATTCATGACATGGCTAAATCCCTCGAATTTTATACAGAAGTATTAGGAGGGAAATTAGTTGTTGGGGAAAGCGAGTTAGTCGGTGATGTCATCCAAAATACACTTTTTCAAAAAGAAGAACTGGATGCATTAGCTAAAGGAATTGATCCAGAGAAAGCTGATATTCCGCATTTACGCAGTGGTAAACAAGACGCTTTAGATGTCAAATTTATTTCTTTTGGTAATACTGTCGTTGAACTGATTTATGTGAGAGAAGCTGGCAAAGCTAATGCTCCTTATGGTTCAGTGAAAAGTATTCCTTCCCATATTGGTCATGTCAATGCTATGCATATTTCTTTCAACGTCAAAGAGGGCGTTGATCTGAATGAATTTGCCAAAATATTGGAAGAAGAATCTCACAGAAGAGGCATGACAAATGTGGTTTGTAACCGCGTTATCCATGTCAAATCGGAAGCCGAAAGAAGAGCAGTTGCGCTGAGATACAATTCTTTTAAATTTTGGAATGAACCAGAAGCGATCGCAGCCGGCGAACCAGAAGTAGACTGGAGCAAAGATCCAATGGAAGGCTGGTCTTTGTTTTATTGCAAAGGCCCAAATGGCGAACAATTGGAATTTAACCAAGTTACCCGCAAGGTGAAAAATCGCTTCCAAGAATCGATGGAGGAATATAACCAAGCTAACGGTACATCCTTCATTTTTCCCGACGCTAAAGTTGGTAATAATATCTCAGGAGTTAACGGCTTTCACCAAAGTGCAAATGGCCAAAACTCAGATAAAACAGAGCTATATTTCACATTTAGCGTTCCTGTATATGCTTCTTGGGCAAATGTTTGGGATGTAGTCAAAGACAAAATTGAAAATACAGCACGCTATAATCCTGAAGCTCAAAACCCGCAAATTTTGGCGAGATATCACGATGGTATGCTCCGCCAAATGAATGCACTCGGCATGGTTGTTAAAGAAAGAATCTTTATAGATGAGCAAGCCGGATCTATCACCCATAATTTAGTAGATAATCCGCTATTCCAAGGCAAAATCGTTAACACAGTTGTCCGAGGAAAAGAGCCTAATGCTCCTCTAACTATTAACTACAAGCTCAACTGGGAACCTGTCAATGAAGAAGGTCGAAAGCTGGGTTCCAAAGTTGCAGATAAACTTCACAAAGCAGTTCAGCAAGCTGTACTCAGCGCCAAAGAAGTTGCTGAAAAGCGAGAAACACAAAAAAAAGACAATCTTAAACTAGAAGCATCAACTAATAGAGGAAACTTAATGTCCAATAAATTGCCTGGAACAAATACAGACTTAGTCAAGCGTTTGTTCTCTAGAGGTGAAGCATTTGATTCGGCAGGTTTTGTTACCTTTTTTACAGATACGCCAGTATATCAGTTTGGCAACTTTGATGTGTGTCTGGATAAAGAGTCGATCAAAAAATCAGCCGATGCCTTCTTTAGTAAAATCGACGCCGTTTACCACGAAATCAAGATGATTTGGGAAGCCGGAGATGTGGTATTTGTCGAAATGGATGTGCTTTATTGGCGCAAAGACGGCTCAGTGATATCACTTCCTTGCAGTGATATTTTCCGTGTTGAGGGAGATAAATTCAGCGAACTCAGGATTTTCATGGATGTGAATCCTGTCTTTAATCCTAGGATCTCTGTGCCCCAATCTGCGTCTGTGCTGACAGTGAGCAAAGGTCAGCAAATTATCCCTCCTGGTACCATGAGAAAACATTTTGCAGAGCATCCAGAAGGTAAAGAACGAGTAGCCCAAGGATTTGTTCCTAAATGGTCAATTGCTGGACCTAAATGGTCTATAGGCAACGAAAACGGTAAAGCACCCTCAGAACAATTAAAAGCTGTTGGAGAACTATCTGCAGCAATCATGGCTGAAGATTGGGCAACAGTGAAAACTTACCTGACTGATGATTTATTATACAAGGTGGGTTCATCTGAACCGATGTATGGCCCCAACGCTGTGGTAGATTTCTTCAAACAGACCTTTAAAACTACTGCCAAGTTTTATGGTCATGATGCCAGAAAAATTTGGGTAGAGCCAGACATCATTACCATCGAAATGGATGCCAAATACGAATTGGTTCACAACAAAAAGCATGTTAAAGTCTCTTGCTGTGACATCTACCGGATGCGTGGTAATAAGGTCAGTGAATGGCGAGTTTACGCTGATATGACCCCTTGGCAAAACTAAGATAATCTAGGAGATAGTGATGTCACATAAAGTACTAGAGCTTTTACAAGCAGCATTTGAACAGCCAAATCTACAACAAAAACTTCATACTGCTGATACAGCCGAGCAATTCATGAAGATTGCTCAAGAGAACGGCTATGAATTAAGTCACCAAGAATTGGTATCAGCACTTGGTAAAGTGCATGTAGTTTTTGGTCAACTCGTCGAGTCAATGATGGGTCAGTTGATGGTAGAAGCATCAACAAAAAACAGACAATATCCAGCAATAGAACCAATTTCTGGAACAAATACAGACCTAGTCAAGCGTTTGTTCTCTAGGGGTGAAGCATTTGACTCGGCAGGTTTTGTTACCTTTTTTACAGATACGCCAGTATATCAGTTTGGCAACTTTGATGTGTGTCTGGATAAAGAGTCGATCAAAAAATCAGCCGATGCCTTCTTTAGTAAAATCGACGCCGTTTACCACGAAATCAAGGTAATTTGGGAAGAAGGTGATGCGGTATTTGTGGAAATGGATGTGCTTTACTGGCGCAAAGACGGCTCGATGATATCACTTCCTTGCTTTGATATCTTCCGAGTTGAGGGGGATAAGTTCAGCGAATTGAGGATTTTCATGGATGTGAATCCTGTCTTTGATCCAACTATCCCAGTTCCTGAATCTGCTTCTGTGCTGACAGTCAGCCAAGGTAAGCATGTTCTACCGCCAGGAACAATGAGAAGACATTTTGCGGAGCATCCAGAAGGCAAAGAAAGAGTCGCTCAAGGATATGTGCCTAAATGGTCAACTGCTGGTCCTAAATGGTCTATTGAAAGCGAAAATGGTAAAGTAGCCTCCTCAGAACAGTTAAAAGCCGTTGGGGAACTATCTGCGGCAATTATGGCTGAAGATTGGGAAAGAGTGAAAACTTACCTAACTGATGATTTATTATACAAGGTGGGTTCAGCCGAACCAATGTATGGCCCCAACGCTGTGGTAGATTTCTTCAAACAGACCTTTAAAACTACTGCCAAGTTTTATGGTCATGATGCCAGAAAAATTTGGATAGAGCCAGACATCATTAGCATCGAAATGGATGCCAAATACGAATTGGTTCACAATAAAAAGCATGTTAAAGTTTCTTGCTGTGACATCTACCGGATGCGTGGTAATAAGGTCAGTGAATGGCGAGTTTACGCTGATATGACCCCTTGGCAAAGTTAGTAGTCAGAAGCAATTGCGTTGCGATCGCTAAATCAGCAAATACACATTTATGAGAGTTATTAACAACCTTTAGCTTCTACTAGAATGAGTTGCTAAAAAGGAAACTAATTAAGAGCATTCCCTAGTTGAAAAAAATGTTTCTCAAGCAATTCAATTAACTGCAATTTTTTAATTGTGTTCAACAATACATTGAATCAAGGGGATGCTCTTGAATAATTAGTGGACAACCTGAGATGAAGTTGTCAAAAATATTCATCTCAAATTTCAAGCAAAATTTGAGTTTTTAACTGTTTGGCTTATACAAATAGTTGATAATTTTTGCTCAAACTGTAAAGTAGCCTTGAGTGTTTTGAAAATTAAGGATTAAAAACAAAATGGTGACTGAATCAAAAGGAAAAATCGGTGTACTAATTGAAGAACATTTTGATGCTACAGAATTTCGTCGCTTCAATGAGTATTTTCCCGAAAAAGGCTATGAAGTTGAGTATATTTCTCACCTATGGGGAAATAAAGAATTGCACTTTGGCTCTAATCCGGAAAATGACCAGATAGAATTCCATGTCACAGTTACCACAGAAGTTAACGATATTGACCCTGCTGATTATAAAGGCATAATTTGCATTGGAGCCTATGCAATGGATCGCCTGAGATATCAAGTAAATGTTAAGAAAGGTCAAAAAAATCAAGCGCCAGCAGTGGCTTTTCTGCGGAAAGCAATGGCAACAGAGAATGTGAAATTAGGGACAATTTGTCATAGTTTGTGGTTGTTCTGTGCCGATCCCGATTTGATTAAAGATCGCAAAGTTACCTGTGCCCATAACATCATTTGTGACGTAGAAAACGCTGGAGCAGATGTGGTTTATGAAAACGATATGACAGTCGATTTAGTTATTGATGGTAACCTGATTACAGGTAAGCATCCGGGAATGGTAGACCAGTTTATGGAAGAGTTTGTCAAAGAAATTGAGAAAGCTAGCTCGCGGAATCCAGAATTAGCTCAACAAATTTAATTGCAAAATGGCAAACATTTGTGATGGTGCAGACTCGGTTGTGTCAACACACAACCGGCTGTGAATCTACTCCTGAGAAACAAATTGTTCTCGGCTTCTGCTCCATAAATCTAGAGCAACTGTCACTACACAAGCGATCGCAACCAATGTAGTTAAAAATACAGGCGGTAAGTTCATCCCGGCAATCGCCAAGACTAAGACAAATCCTGCTGCTCCTAAACGATAAGTGCTTAAAATTCTACCTTTGCGGTATTTCTCCAAAATACAAGTTGTGAAGTTAATCAGAGCTAACACCAGCAAGCAAAGGGTAACAGCACCACAAAGTAGCCAACGGTCTTTTTCTGGGACGACATTCTTTGTACTGGTGAAAATCACATGCTCAACGCCTACCCCTGTAGCCGCTAAACCAATAGCTAGTAGCAAGTGAGAATAAAGCCACGTGATAAATGTACTAATTTTACCTGCCTTCATTGTTTCTAGTGGCGAACCATCGATACTATCGAAGTACAGCCACCAAAAGCTAAAAGCAATGCTCATTCCCATTAAGGCAGTGAAAACCGAGGATAGATTCCACTCTTTTTCCGCTACACCTTTAACTACAGCGGCCACCGACTCGCCTAAAACTATCATGGTAAAAAGTCCCAACCGCTCTGGCATGTGAGAGATATCTGGGGTGATCTCAGTGGCTAAATGACCTGTTCCTAAGGGAGTAATCAAGTCTATAAACAGCCCCAGCGCCCACAGTGCAAACCGCCAAGGAACTGGTACAAACAAGGATAATAACCAACAACCAGCACCAAGACCAAAACCGCCAATATAGCGATTAAGTAAGGGACGGGCTACAGGCACATGATATTTAGCAATGAGAAATTGAATAATGAGTATACTGCGAGCGCCAATGTAAGCAATTGCAAAGCCAGTAGAAGATTTACCCAAACCGTGATGCACATTAACTGCTAAAGCCGCAATCATCACCATTTGGAGGAGGGTTAATAAGCGATCGGCCAGATCGTCAGTATCAAACAAATTGGCGTAAAAAGTAGCACCTAGCCAACAAGACCAAATCGGGATAAACAGAGCAACATAACCGACAACACCTAGTACAGTAACATCTTTACTGAGATTGTGAGCCAATTCCGCGATCGCTACTACAAATATCAAATCGTAAAACAGCTCTAGCCAAGTAGCGCGTCTTTCGTGACTACTATCTTCACCAATACGTAATCTTGGCGGTTGCCATAATTTTTTGTTCATTAGAACCGTAATATCAACTACTCATGGAAAACTATTTTACGAGGTTCGTTTCACATCTGAGTTGGGTAATTTATGCAAATTCTGCTTGAACAATCATTATGTAGGTTTGTGTAACTACTTCATTTTCAGCAGTTTTACGAGAATCGCTACATTTTTTGCTACTCAAGCCGTCAAAAACATGTAGAATGTCTCTTGTTCTGAGCCAGTAAAATTTACGGAATTCATCTTGATATATATGAGTGTCGAGACAGTTAAAGCGTTCCCAGCCATAAAAACAGCAATGCTTTTTGATAGTCGAACTAGATATTGATAAATTCCAGGACTATTACAAACAATTACTCTGACGATGCAACAAGTAATAAATCTGCGAAATTAAATTAAATAGATTACCTACGTCAAAATTTAGATTTCGCAACAAAATAGACAGGCACAAAATCAGAAATATCAAGCGCCCACGACGCTGAGAACACAAAAGCATCGAGTTTCACAGGATACCGACGGAAGTCTGACAATATCTATCCTTTTATTTCTGTAACAACAAAGATGAACAAACTCAACTTCTCAATCTCAGACACAATCACTGGTTACGTCACTGACTTTAACCCCAGTGATAAGTCTTTTGGTATTAAAACCTCAGGGGAGCAAGAATACAGAGCATACCTCACCCCAACTGTTTATGCCAGAATTGCCCAAAACTTAGAAGAGCCTTATAGAGACTGTACTGGACAAATTGAACAACTGCTAGTACCAGGTCAGCACGTATTTGTTTACGGTGTTTTTTATCCCCAGGGAGATGGATACAAATTTGAAGCTAAGTCCCTAGTCTTCCCCAACGATAAACCAGGTTCCTATCGCCACGAAGAACCAGACTGGTGGATTAAGCAAATCCGTTCCATTGCTGATAGTTACCTCAAATGGCAATTTAACTATCCCGATCGCGAAATTGATTACCACGAATATCGTACATATTTACACTTAGCTGGTGGTAAGAAACGCGACGACTTCTTACAAGAAACTGATACCATTTCTCGTCTCGTCTATGGTTTTGCTTCAGCGTTCCTGTTAACCGGTGAAGACCGCTTTCTCGAAGCAGCAGAAAGAGGCACAGATTACCTGCGCGAACACATGCGTTTCTACGATCCTGATGAAAACCTCATTTACTGGTATCACGGTGTAAAAGTTACCGGACGCAGAGAACAAAAGCTACTCACCTCCGAGTTTAGCGATGACTACGACGCTATCCCCGCCTACGAACAAATTTACGCTTTAGCTGGGCCAATTCAAACCTACCGGATTACAGGCGATCCGCGCATTCTCAAAGACGCAGAGATGACCGTGGATTTATTTGATAAATTCTTCCTCGACAAAGATGGTGGTGGCTATTTCTCCCACATTGACCCGATTACTCTCGATCCCCGTGCCGAATCTTTAGGTCGCAACCGCGCCCGCAAAAACTGGAACTCAGTCGGTGACCATGCACCCGCCTACCTAATCAACTTATGGTTAGCCACAGGCGAGAAAAAATATGCCGACTTCCTCGAATACACCTTTGACACCATCGCCAAATATTTCCCCGACTACGACGACAGCCCCTTTGTCCAAGAGAAATTCTTTGAAGACTGGAGTAAAGACCAAACCTGGGGTTGGCAGCAAAACCGCGCCGTAGTCGGTCACAACCTAAAAATTGCTTGGAACTTGATGCGGATGAACTCCCTCAAGTCTAAAGAAGAATATGTAGAACTAGCGGAAAAAATCGCTCACCTCATGCCCAAAGTTGGTAGCGACCAACAAAGAGGCGGCTGGTATGACGTAGTTGAAAGAGTTCTTGCTGAAGGTGAAGAACAACACCGCTTTGTTTGGCACGATCGCAAAGCTTGGTGGCAACAAGAACAAGCTATTCTCGCTTACCTCATTCTCTACGGTATCTTAAACAAGCCAGAATACAAAGTTCAAGCCCATGAAGCCGCAGCCTTTTATAATGCCTTCTTCCTGGATCATGATGACGGTGCGGTTTACTTCAACGTTTTAGCCAACGGCTTACCTTACCTGTTGGGTAACGAACGCTTCAAAGGCTCTCACTCTATGAGTGCTTACCACTCAACAGAATTATGCTATTTGTCAGTAGTTTATACCAACCTGCTGATTACCAAGCAACCACTAGACCTATACTTTAAACCCCAACCAGGTGCATTCAAGGACAACATCCTGCGAGTGCAGCCAGATATTCTACCTCCTGGTAGCATCAAGATTGATAAAGTCTGGATTGACGGCGAACCATACAGCGATTTTGACGCTGAAGGCTTAACGGTGAAACTACCAGACACCAAAGCTCAAGTGAAAGTCAAAGTTACAATTGTCCCTGCCGCTTAGTCTGCTGGAAGTGATTAATTATGAAAATCATTGTCAAAACAATCAAAGTAACAGCAACCAAAGAAGGGGAAAACGGTACGACGGTAAAAGTGCATGAAGAAGTGACTTTAGTAGAGCTCGAAGGTGATGTAGACGGGAAAACTGCACCAGAAGTCCAAGATCAAGTATTACCTTTGGTAAAACCCAAAAGTAAATTGTTGCTGGATTTAACAACAGTTCCTTATATGTCCAGTGCTGGCTTACGTGCCTTGCTATCCCTACATCGCAAATTTAGCGATCAAGAAGGGAAATTGGTACTGGTAGGAGTTGCACCAGAAATTCAAGATACGATGGAGGTTACTGGATTTCTCAACTTCTTCACTATTAGCAAAAACATAAAATCGGGTTTAGCATCTCTCGAAGTCGAAGCTGATTCTCTACCGGCTGAATCAACTCTCAAGGATTGAGAATCATCAGCAACAGACGCGGTTAACCAATGTTTGGGATACCGCGTCCCTGTCTCTACCATTGGCGGATCTGAATGCCATTTCACTCATTAGCAAAGAACAATGGAGCGCATCGACGTTAATCCCACCCATATCTACGACGGGTTTAAACTCCGTCGGGGTAAACCTTTCCCTTTTGGAGCCACACTGATTCCAGGGGGGGTAAATTTTTCTATTTTTTCCAGTCACGCCAAATCCTGTTCTTTAGTACTGTTTAAAAAACATCAGTCCGAACCTTTTGCTGAAATTCCGTTTCCTGAAGAGTTTCGGATTGGGAATGTTTTTTGCATGGTGGTGTTTGACTTGGACTATGAAGAAATCGAGTATGGCTATCGCATGGATGGCCCCTTCGATCCCAAAGCCGGACACTGGTTTGATAAAAGCAAAATTCTCTTAGATCCCTATGCCAAAATTATTGGCGGTCGGGATGTTTGGGGAGTGACGCCAGATTGGAGTGATATCTACCATCATCGTGCCCGGATTGCTTTTGATGACTTTGATTGGGAATCAGAGCGACCTCTGGAACTTCCACCAGAAGACTTGATTATTTACGAAATGCATGTCCGCAGCTTTACCCGTCATCCATCCTCTGGGGTGAAGCATCCAGGAACCTTTGCGGCGATTCGAGAGAAGATCCCCTACTTAAAAGAGTTGGGAGTAAACTGCATCGAACTCATGCCTGTATATGAGTTTGACGAGTTTGAAAATTCTCGTCCCAATCCCCAAACAGGCGAATTGTTGGTCAACTACTGGGGATACAGTACTGTGGGTTTCTTTGCACCCAAAGCAGGTTATGCAGCCACAGGTAAGTTTGGGATGCAGGTTGATGAGTTGAAGACACTGGTAAAAGAACTTCATGCTAATGGCATTGAGGTAATTTTAGATGTGGTCTTTAACCATACCGCCGAAGGGAATGAGAATGGCCCAGTGATTTCCTTCCGGGGTATTGACAATAAGACATATTATATGCTTACCCCAGAGGGTTACTATTACAACTTTAGTGGTTGCGGTAACACCCTCAATTGTAACAACCCAATTGTGCGCAATATTGTGCTTGATTGCTTGCGTTACTGGGCAGCAGAGTATCATATCGATGGCTTCCGGTTTGATTTGGCTTCAATTCTCGGACGCGATCCTTGGGGCGCACCTCTAGCGAATCCGCCGTTGTTGGAGACTTTAGCCTTTGACCCAATTTTGGCTAAATGTAAATTGATTGCTGAAGCCTGGGATGCGGGCGGTTTATATCAAGTCGGTTCTTTTCCGGCTTTTGGTCGCTGGGCAGAGTGGAATGGTAAATACCGCGATGGTATTCGCAAATTCCTGAAAGGCGAACCAGGAAGAGTTGGCGATATGGCGCAACGGTTGCAAGGTTCACCAGATTTGTATGCTTGGGCAGGACGCGCACCTGCAACTTCGATTAATTTCATCACAGCCCATGATGGTTTTACCTTAGCTGACTTAGTTTCTTATAACGGTAAGCATAACGAAGCCAACGGCGAAAACAACAACGACGGCACCAACGATAACGATAGTTGGAACTGTGGCGCAGAAGGCTGGACAGACGATCCAGGCATCAATGCTTTGCGTCAAAGGCAGATGAAAAATGCGATCGCTCTGTTGTTAGTCAGCCAAGGCGTACCCATGCTCCTTATGGGCGATGAAGTCGGACGCTCTCAAAACGGTAACAATAATACCTACTGCCACGATAACGATCTGAACTGGTTGAATTGGGATCTGTTAAAGTCTAATGCCGACCTCTTCAACTTTGCCAAACATTGTATCGCTTTCCGCAAAGCCCACCCCGTACTGAGAAATCACTGGCACTTCCAAAATCGCGACTATGTTGGTAGCGGCTATGCTGATATTTCCTGGCACGGTACTCAAGCTTGGAATGCAGACTGGTCAGATTCTAGTCGTACCCTAGCTTTTATGCTTTGTGGCAAACATGCTAAAGGTGGCACAGTTAATGATAACTATATTTACGTTGCCATGAATATGCACTGGGAAGCTCACTGGTTTGAAATTCCCCAACCACCAGCAGGTTTGAAGTGGCATGTATTTGCTAATACTGGTGCGCCTGCTGCAGAAGCTAGCTGGGAACCTGGTACAGAACCAGAATTAGGAAATCAGCAGGGAATTTTACTAGGCGATCGCTCAGTAGCTATTCTCGTAGGTAAATAAATCTTTGTGTTTCGTCAGTAATAGATGACGAAATTTTAATTAACAACCAAAACTCACCAAAACGGAGAATAAAATTATGGCTCTTAGTGCAACTCTCGAGATTACAGGCGATACCGCTAAAATTACCTTAACTGGCGAACTAGATGCGAGTTCTGCAGGCATTTTTAAAGCAGAGGTGGAAAATGCTGCCGGCACTCCTGGAGTTAAGCGGTTAGTGTTATTCATTCAAGATCTTGAATATATCGCCAGTGCTGGATTGCGCGTTTTGATTACCGCGAAACAGAAGATGGGCACTGACGCTGATATTTATATAGTCGGTGGGCAAGAACAGGTTCTAGAGACTCTAGAAAAAACTGGTTTTGACCAAAGTGTAATTATCCAGGATACCTACGAAGTAGCCTAATTCTCATAGTGGCGAATTAGGAAAAAGTTTGAAGTATGAAGGCTAAAGTTGTTTAGCCTTTAGCTTTTTTTAGATTGCCAGCAAAATTTTCAAATCTTTTCAAGTATAATGAGAAACATCTTTATTTTCCTTACTTAAAAAATCTTACTGCCAAAGTGACTCTTAAATTTTGTCACTAATGCGCTGCCTTGACTAAATTCTGAGCAAAATTGAGATAACCGCAGCGCCAAACGGCTCCTACCATATACCGCCACATAAAATCTATGGATACTCACAAACCTTTGAGAGAAGACCAATGTTACGAGGAATTGGAGTCGTTGCGCCAAGAAGTAATAACACTGAGAGCTGCACAAGCTGCTTTTGAGGCGCAAAGAGAACTGCTGGCAAAAGTAGTAGCAATGGCACGTTCTCCTGAACAGGAGGAAATGCTCAAAATCACCTTAGAAGAAGCATTACAGGTTTGTTGCAAACTCACAGGGGCAGAAACAGGCAGTTTATTTTTACTCAACAATCAGGGAGTGGTCACTGACAGTATTCTCACACAAAAGACCACAGCTAAAGATACCCGATCAAAGTTAATTGGTAGCGTTTTAGACAAGGGTCTCGCAGGATGGGTGAACCGTCATCGCCAAATAGGCTTGATTAGCGACACCATAGAAGATGAACGCTGGTTACAGCTGCCCAATCAACCATATACTGTGCGTTCAGCATTAGCTGTACCTATCCTCAGAGAAGATGCTTTGTTAGGTATTCTGACATTGCTACATTGCGAACCTCATCGCTTTAGTTGGGAAATAGCCAACTTAATGCAAAAAACGGCGAATGAAATCGCTTTAGTCCTAGAAAATGCTGAACTATACGCCAAATTAGAAGAATCATACAATTTTCTGGATCAAGCCAAACAAGAGATAGAAGCTTATTCTCAAGCTTTGGACTATGAATTAGAAAAAGGTAGGCAGATTCAGCGAGATTTTCTGCCAGAGGATCTACCAAAACTTCCTGATTGGGAAATTGCAGCTTGCTTTTATCCCGCAAGACAAGTTGCAGGTGATTTCTATGACTCTTTCATGCTTCCTGGTGGGTATGTAGGGTTAGTGATTGCAGATGTGTGCGACAAGGGTGTGGGTGCAGCTTTATTTATGGCTTTGTTTCGCAGTCTGATTCGTATTTTCTCCGGACAGACTAATTTGTGTAATGTCACGATTCTTGGTGATGAGGAGGTATTAAAGGCTGTCACAGATACGCAAATAAGCAGTAACCTAGAACAAGCTGAAGCCCTGAAAGCTGTAGCACTGATCAATAACTATATTGCTCAACAGCACGCCCAGATGAGCATGTTTGCCACGCTGTTTTTTGGCGTTTTAGATCCAAAAACAGGTATAGTCTATTACGTCAATGGTGGACATGAGCCACTATTTGTGATTGATTCCCAAGGAGTGAAAGCTACTCTTAAGCCGACAGGCCCGGCTGTGGGAATGATGCCTCATATGAAATTTAAAGTGCAGCAGATTCAACTGGCTCCGGGCGATATCTTAATTGGTTATACAGATGGTGTCACAGAAGCCCGGGCCCCTGATAACAAGTTGTTTACTAGTCAAAGACTGCTGTCTTTGTTTCAACCACCACCAGCTTCAGCTAATCAACTTTTAGAGTGGATAAAAACCAACTTATTTGCCTACATGGATAATGCTCCGCAGTTTGATGATATTACCATGCTGGCTGTGCAGCGATTAGAAAATAATCAATGAAGGAGAAATTAAGTAATTTCTCTAGGCTATTTAGTAAAAAAATTACTGGCAATCAATGAGATAATTTATGGAACCTTTAACGGTTGAAGGAACGCTTGACTCTTTGAGCGATATTGCAAAATATGTCTTAGCAGCCGCAGCTAGTGCAAACTTAGACAAAAAGACTTCTTATAAACTCCGGCTGGCAGTAGACGAAATAGCAACCAATATCATTGTACATGGTTATGAAGAAGCAGGCCGCGAAGGCACAGTAGTTTGCCAAGCGATACTGACAGATGATTGTTTAACCATTACCTTGGAAGATACTGGCGAATTCTACGATCCCACCAAGCAAGCTCTTCCAGAGGATATGGATTTACCTATAGAGCAACGCAAAATTGGGGGATTGGGAGTTTACCTGACTATTCAAGGTGTAGACAGGTTTACTTATGAAAGAGTAGGCAAAAAGAATCGCAATATATTTGTTGTAAATCGAATTTCTGCTACAACTACGGAAACAGTACCTAGTTCTAGTTCTAAATAACGATCGCGAAAACAATTAACTTCTATTTTTGACAGCGATCGCTGATCAACAAATTTTATCGGGCTAAACTTGCGTAAAGCATTGCCATACCTTGCGGTTCGTGGCTATATTTTCCACTGTGCAATGGGTGATAAGTCTCATTGTACAAACACAGGCTACGGGGGTTTTTCATCACAAACTGCATCATCTGGCGATGTGCTTCACCTCGAAAGAACTGTTTGAGGTCTAGTTCCGATCGCCAATAACTTACCATAATTACCTCATTGGGTGCGCAAATACCAGCTTTGACTTGTACGCAGCCTTCAGCCTGAATAGTTGCATTCTTGATCCATAAAAGATTTTTCCACATCCAGAAAAATCCCGCGCGATCGCGTACTAAAAAACCGTTAACAAAAACTACCGCTTCTGGATGTTCGGGTAAATCAATTTTGTAAGTAAAATAGCTCATCGTACTTCCCCTCTTGATTTGAAACTACCTATTCAACAATAATATTATTCAACTAAGTGAATATAAAATTAAGTGTATATTCAATTAATTGAATATGTCAACTCATCGCCCATGTCTCTTACCTATGCCATTCTGTCAGCCCTAGTCAGCGCCCCCAGTAGCGGTTACGATCTAGCCAAACGCTTTAAGCCTTCTGTAGAAGGTTCGGTTGGTTTTTTCTGGAGTGCTAGTTTTCAGCAGATTTATCGAGAACTGAACCGCTTAGAAGAAAAGCAATGGCTACAAGCCGAATCTGTACAACAAGAAAATCGACCCGATAAAAAAATTTATGCCGTGACAGCATTGGGTAAACAGCAGTTGTGTCAGTGGATTGCTGAAGCCGAGGAAATGGTAGCCATCAAAGATGATTTAGTCGTGAAACTTTATGCAGGACATTTAGTATCAGGCGAGATAGTGATAGCAAAACTAGCAACCCACCGCCAACAACATCAGCAGCGACTAGCGATTTATCAACAAATTCAGAGTCAGTACTTCCAAAACCCCCAAGAATTGTCAAAAAGCTTAAGATTTCAATACATGACCTTATTGCGGGGAATATACTATGAGACAGGCTGGTTAGCTTGGTGTGATGAAATTATGCCGTTGCTGAATGGAGAAGAGGGATAAGGCAGGGGACAGGGAGCAGGGAGCAGGGGGGACAAGGAATTTTAGATTTTAGACTTCGTCGTGAGCGCTCAGTCGAACGATTTGCGATTTTGGATTCCAATCTAAAATCCAAAATCCAAAATCCAAAATTGTTTCAATGCCCCATGCCCAATGCCCCATGCCCAGCTTCATAGATTATAGATATGATAGAAAAGTAGACAAAACTTAAAAAATATTCATCAAATGCTGATTCAATCCTCTGGCTTGTCCAAGGTCAAAGACTCAGTAAAAGCAAAAATTTTCTTCGGTCATGAACCTAATGCCGAGTTAATTGCCATTCTTACGGTTTACTTTGTCCAAGGTATCGTAGGATTGGCACGTTTAGCTGTGAGTTTTTTCCTGAAAGATGAACTGCTGTTGAGTCCGACGCAGGTGTCGGCGCTGTTGGGTATAGTCGCCTTACCCTGGATTATCAAGCCTGTATTTGGCTTTATTTCCGACGGGTTGCCCATATTTGGCTATCGTAGACGACCATATTTAATTTTATCGGGAATTTTAGGTGCAGTTTCCTGGTTAAGTTTAGCAACAATAGTTCATACTACCTGGGCTGCGACCTTAGCGATCGCTTTAGGCTCACTTGCCGTTGCTGTTAGTGATGTGATCGTTGACTCATTAGTAGTTGAACGCGCCAGAGGAGAATCCCAAGCCGATGCAGGTTCATTACAATCGATTTGCTGGGGTGCTTCCGCAGTTGGTGGTTTACTCACAGCTTATTTAAGCGGTTGGCTTCTAGAACATTTCTCTACACACATTGTTTTTGGAATTACCGCTATCTTTCCCCTATTAGTTTCAGCTGTAGCTTGGTTAATTGCTGAATCTCCTGTTAATCAAGATCCAGAAAATCCTCAGCAAAATAACTTTGTTAGCGTTAAACATCAATTTACACAACTACGCAAAGCCATTAGCCAAAAAGCAATTTGGCTACCTACAGCCTTTGTCTTTATTTGGCAAGCTACCCCAACAGCAGATGCCGCATTTTTCTTTTTTAGCACCAATGAATTGCACTTTGCACCAGAATTTTTAGGACGGGTACGTTTAGTTACAAATTTTGCATCTTTAATAGGTATTTGGGTTTTCCAGCGTTTCTTGAAAAACGTACCTTTTCGCGTCATTTTTGGTTGGAGTACCGTACTTTCCACAGTTTTAGGAATGACGATGCTGCTATTAGTTACCCATACCAACCGAGCTTTAGGTATAGACGATCGCTGGTTTAGTTTAGGTGATAGCTTAATTCTTACTGTGATGGGACAAATTGCCTATATGCCAGTGTTGGTATTAGCGGCGAGAATCTGCCCTCCGGGAGTAGAAGCCACATTATTTGCTTTGTTAATGTCAGTATGTAACCTTGCCGGCATGGTGTCCTATGAATTGGGGGCGATCGTTATGCATTGGTTAGGAATTACTGAAACTAACTTTGAATTGCTATGGCTGCTAGTAGTAATTACTAACCTCAGCACACTTTTACCTTTACCATTTCTTAGCTGGCTACCAGCCGCACAAGAGCAAACTCAGATTTCCTCATTGCAACCAACCTCTGCAAATGAGCTATTTTTGCCTGAGTTGATATCTGAAGTAGAAGCTACAAACAACAAAATTCAAAGTTGATAATAGGCAAATATTTTGTCCAAAGACAAGGAAATGAAAATTATTTTGTAGCTAGCACTTTATTGCTTTATTTCTGGAGAAATAAAGCCTTGAATGTGTTGTAATTTCCTGTCTGTCTTTGTGCAAGATAACAAGAGGATATTTTAGGATATGCAGAGTTCAAACATCTCCGAAAACACCATTTTAGAAAAATCTTATACTCGTGCTGATTGGCAAAGAGGGTACGAATCTTTATATGAAGAATTCGATTACTGGATTGATGATATTGAAGGCGAAATTCCCCCAGAACTGCAAGGTACATTATTTAGAAATGGCCCTGGCTTATTAGATATTAATGGTCAACGCATTCATCATCCTTTTGATGGTGATGGGATGATTAGCCGTATTAGCTTTGTTAATGGTCGTGCCCATTATCGCAATCGCTATGTCAGGACTGAAGAATATATAGCAGAACAAAAAGCTGGCAAAATTCTTTATCGCGGTGCATTTGGTACACAAAGGCCTGGTGGTTGGTTAGCTAATTTTCTCGACTACAAACTTAAAACTATTGCTAATACCAACGTTATTTATTGGGGTGGTAAATTATTAGCACTGTGGGAAGCTACTGAACCCCATCGCCTAGATCCATATACCTTAGAAACTTTAGGAAAGGAATATTTTAATGGCGCGTTATCTAAAGGCCAACCTTTTAGTGCTCATCCTCGATTAGATCCTCGTTGTCAGCAAGATAATGGCGCACCTTGCTTGGTTAACTTTTCCATTCAGCCACAACTCTCTACTAAAATAACCATTTTTGAGTTAAATCCAGCAGGGGAAGTTATCAGAAAACAAGCCCATAAAGTACCTGGGTTCTGTTTTGTTCATGACTTTGTAATTACTCCTAATTACTGCATTTTCTTGCAAAATCCTGTTACTTTCAATCCCATTCCCATGCTTTTGGGAATCCGTTCATCTGGGGAATGTATTAAATTTCATTTGGATAGACCTACTCAGATAATCGTGGTTCCTCGTAACCCCAAAGCTGGTAAAGAAGATATCAAAATTTTAGAAACACAAGCAGGTTTCATCTTTCATCACGTTAATGCTTTTGAAGTAGGTGATGAAATTGTGATTGATTCTATATGCTACGATTCCTTACCAGAAGTTGAACCTAAAAGCGATTTTCGCCAAGTAAATTTTGAAGCCAATGCACCAGGAAAACTCTGGCGATTTGCATTGCAACTGCAAAATAGAACTGTGGAACGCAAATTAATTGAAGGTCGTGCCTGTGAGTTTCCGGCGATTAATCCGGCTAATGTTGGACAGCAATATCGTTATTTATATATCGGTGCAACTCACGCAGAAACAGGTAATGCTCCCTTACAAGCGATTTTGAAAATTGATTTAGATTCGGGAGAAAAGCAACTTTGGAGTGCTGCACCTCGTGGGTTTATAGGTGAACCGGTTTTTGTTCCTCGTCCTGGTGGAGAGACAGAAGATGATGGTTGGTTATTGGCTTTAGTTTATGATGCAGCTCATCATCGCTCAGATGTGGTAATTTTGGATGCAAGAGATTTGAATAAAAGTGCGATCGCGCGTTTGCATCTCAAGCATCATATACCCTACGGTTTGCACGGGAGTTTCACCCCTGAAGTGTTTGTCTCACCTTAATTGACATCATCCCCACACCGCAAAATTGGTGTGGGGTATATTGATATTAAACAGCAGTATATATAGATACTTTTTCTTCTGAATTCAAAGAACGAAAACTTACCTTCATACCATCACGGGGTTTAGGTGTAGGTACCATCACCAAATCTAAATCTTGTTCTGGTAATAGTTCCCAATTATACCCACGAATTAAAAGTGCGGCGAATAACTTCATTTCTAACTTGGCAAACTCTTTACCTAAACATTCCCTGACTCCCCCACCAAAAGGTACATAGCTAAATGGTTTCGGTTTATCCTCTGCTTGTTCTGGTGCAAATCGCTGGGGATTAAATTGATTTGGCTCAGTATAAACACTGCTATCATGATGTGTTTTGCCGATTTGGTAGAGAACCGACCAACCTTGAGGAATGCGCCAGCCATTAAACTCGCAAGATTGAATCACTTCACGGAAACCTCCACCGACTGGGGGAATAATTCGTAATACTTCCTTGAGGATTAAGTCTAGATATTGCATTTGTTGTAAATGCGCCATCGTTAGCGGTTCCTCTATTGCTAATTGCTGTTGTTCTGCACGAGCTTGGGCTAAAACTGCTGGATTCTGCGCTAATAATAAACATAGAGATGCGATCGCAGATGTTAATGTCTCATGTCCAGCAAAAAGTAATAGTAGCACCTGGTCTTTTAGTTCTGGCAAACTTAAGCTATTACCCTCTTCATCCCGTGCTTGCAAAAGCAACCCTAAAGCATCTTCAGAAGAATCAGGTTGTTGTTGACGTTGAAGTACAATTTCTTCAATTTTATCTAGCAACTGCTGACGACAACGCAACGCCCGACTAAACTTAGTTCCAGGTAACCTTACAGGAATAGTAAATAAACCGCCACACCATTCCTCAAACAACTCAGCAATATGACTATCAGCAGCTGCATCTGTACCAATCAGCAATTTACAGGCAACATCAAAAGTATACTTTCTTAACTCCGGATACCATGTCAATTCACCTATCTTTTCCCAGTTATGCAGATAAGCTTGGGTAATTTCCGCCATTTTACCGACATATCCCGCCAGCGCTCTAGGTTTAAAGGCTTCGGATAATAGCTTACGCCGCTTTTGATGTATACCACCCGTTTGTATAGACAGAGATGCTGGGCCTAGTAAAGTTTTAGTGCTATCCGGCCAGCTAATCGAAAAATATTGATTTTCATTAGTTAACAAAAAACGATTAGCATCAGCGCCAATCATCACTACTGTAGGACGACCAAATAGATGGGTTTTGAAAACCGATCCATATTTTTGATACCGCTTATTAGTAAAATCTGGATCGCTTAAAAAGCTGATTGTTTCGCCAATTAACGGTAAACCGAAGTTACCCGGAGGTAAAGGCAGAGTAGTTTTCATAGCATTAAACCTGACAGATTCACAGCAGCATATCGATCCTAAAGCATTTAGTTAAAATATGAACTTTTGTTGAGATTTCCCTCATCTTGATAATTGCGTAGTATGCAATTTAGCGTTGAAGAATTAGAACTAAAGCCCCGGCTTTCACCTGTATGCATAAAATTTAAATAAAATTGTAACAAAAACTACAAAAACTTTAATTTTCCTGAAAAGAAAGGATAAGCTAGGCATATATATATTTCCGGTTCGCAAAGATACCGCGATTAGGAGAAAATTTTATGGTTGCAACACCTGTATTACCACTGGAACCTGCGACTCCAGCCCATATTTGTCCTTTCGATCAAGCTTGTAGCTACCTAGAAGCAGCAGCTAAAGAATTAAAATTAGATGCAGGAATTTTAGAAATTCTCAGCCATCCACGTAAAGTAGTTACAGTTTCTATTCCAGTCAGACTGGATAATGGAGAAATCAGAGTATTTGCCGGACATCGGGTACAACATTCGGATATTTTAGGCCCTTATAAAGGCGGTACTCGTTACCATCCAGCTGTCACACTGCGAGAAGTTTCTGCTTTAGCAATGCTGATGACTTGGAAATGTGCGTTGTTAGGAATTCCCTACGGTGGTGCAAAGGGTGGTATTGCTATAGATCCAAAACAATACAGCGTTACTGAATTAGAACGAATTACCCGCCGTTATACCAGCGAATTAATAAAAGATATCGGCCCCTCTGTAGACATCCCCGCACCAGATGTAGGTACTTCCGCGCGGGAAATGGCCTGGATGATGGACACTTATTCCATGAATGTTGGTCATGCTGTACCAGGAGTTGTTACAGGTAAACCAATTTCCGTTGGTGGTTCCAGAGGACGAGAAATGGCGACGGGACGCGGAACCATGATTATTGTCCGGGAAGCTTTAGCGGATCGAGGTAAATCCTTAGAAGGTGTACGAGTCGCCATTCAGGGTTTTGGTAATGTGGGTATGGCAGCAGCTGAATTGCTGTATGAAGCTGGAGCAATTATTATTGCAGTGTCTACCAGTAGCGGCGGAATATATTCAGAAACTGGTTTAGATATTCCGGCTTTGAAAGCATACACAGCTAAGAATCATCGCAGCGTTGTAGGCTTTCCGCAAACCGTACCCATTAGCAACGCAGATTTACTAACGTTACCTTGTGATGTTTTGATTCCCGCAGCTTTGGAAAATCAAATCACGCAAGAGAATGTGAATCAAATTCAAGCGCATATTGTAGCAGAAGCAGCTAACGGCCCGGTAACTCTAGAAGCTAACCAAGCACTAGAAGCGCGGGGTGTAGTAGTGTTACCAGATATTTTGGCGAATGCTGGTGGTGTTGTAGTGAGTTATTTGGAATGGGTACAAGGACTTTCTTATTTGTTCTGGGATGAGGAACGGGTGAATCGCGAAATGGAACATTTGATGGTAAATGCTTACCGTCAAGTGATGGAACAATCTCAGGCAAGACAGATTTCACCGCGTTTAGCAGCTTATACTTTAGGTGTAGGTAGAGTTGCGCAAGCATTGAGCGATCGCGGTCTTTATCCTTAATAGTCATTTGTCATTGGTCATTTGTCATTTGTTTTAAGCAAATAAATAGCCAGTTATATTACTAAACTCATAATAGAGGCGGATGATTTATCTGCCTCTTTTTTTGGCGATCGCGAAATTACAGCTATTTTTAGGTAAATAAACCACGCTGTAGGGAACATCGACAATCTTTTGGTAGATACAATAATTTTACTGGTGTTCCCTACGACAGATGTGTTTCAAATAGGTGAAAACTGCTGTAAGTATTAACTAAGCGATGAAATTATTTTTGCTGACCTTTGATAAACTATGTATTTTTTAACACTGAGAATTGCACAATTTAATTGTTGAGTGTTGTCTCAAGTGTTACAACATAAATGGCAACCAAGTACTGAGTATTTATGACAACTAGACTTAAAGAGAAAGCGTTATTGCTTTTACGTCAGGCTTTGGATAACTCAACAGCTGACTTTCGCGCCGGACAGTGGGAAGCTATTGAAGAGTTACTCCAAAAACAAGCACGGTTACTTGTTATTCAACGTACTGGTTGGGGTAAAAGTTTGGTTTATTTTTTAGCAACTCGCTTGCTACGCGATGGCTGCGCCAACGTCTTCGACGAACGCGGTGCTGGTTGTACACTGTTAATTTCGCCATTATTAGCTTTGATGCGAAACCAAATCGCCGCCGCCCAACGCATAGGCATCAAAGCCGCTACAATTAATTCCAGCAATACAGAAGAGTGGGAAGTTGTCAAAACTCAGTTGCTAATAGGTGAAGTAGACATTCTGCTAATTTCTCCAGAAAGATTAGCTAACGAAGAATTTCGAGACAAAATTCTTTTACCTATATCAGGGCGTATTGGTTTATTTGTTGTGGATGAAGCCCATTGTATTTCCGATTGGGGACATGATTTCCGCCCTGATTATCGGCGTATTGTGAGAATTTTACAAGCTTTACCACAAAATATCCCAGTACTGGCTACAACAGCTACAGCTAATAATCGCGTAGTTAATGATATTAACGCTCAATTAGGTTCAAATATAAATATTTTAAGAGGAGATTTAATTAGACAAAGTTTGCGGTTACAAAATATTTTTCTACCTAGTCCAGCAGCAAGAATGGCATGGTTAGCAGAACATATACCTAACTTACCAGGAAGCGGAATTATTTACACATTAACAGTTAGAGATGCTGACAGAGTAGCCGATTGGTTAAAAATACAAAATATAAATGCTAAAGCGTACCATAGTAATTTAGAAAGTGATGTTCGCGTTAAATTAGAGGACGAACTGCTACAAAATGAAATAAAAGTATTAGTAGCAACTACAGCTTTAGGCATGGGTTTTGACAAACCAGATTTAGGCTTTGTCATTCATTACCAACGACCTGGTTCTGTTGTACACTATTATCAGCAAGTAGGTAGAGCAGGTAGAGCGGTTGAAATCGCCTACGGAATTCTTCTGAGTGGTAATAAAGATGATGAGATTACAAATTACTTCATCAATACGGCTTTTCCTCCCGAAGTACATACCCAACAAGTTTTAAATGTACTCAATCAAGCTATAGATGGTTTGTCTGTTCCGCAATTAGAACAACAACTCAATCTTTCACGAGGGCAAATTGATAAAGTTTTAAAATTGCTGTCCTTGGAATCTCCTGCACCTATAAGTAAGCAAGGTTCCAAATGGTATACCACGCCTATAAATTATCAAATTGATACTCAAAAAATTGCACAATTAACCCAAATTCGCCGCCAAGAACAAGCACGAATGTTGGAATATATGCAAAGTCCACAATGTTTAATGACTTTTTTGGCAACAGAATTAGACGATCCTGATCCCATAGCTTGTGGTAAATGTGCTGTGTGCATAGGTAAACCTTTATTACCAGTAAATTGCCAACCTGAACTTATTAATCAAGCAATTCTATATTTACGTCGTAGCGATCAAATTATCGAACCACGTAAAATGTGGATTTCTAATTCCTTACCAACTTATGGTTTTTCTGGAAAAATTAAAGATAATTTCAAAGCAGAAATGGGTAGGGCATTATCTCTTTGGGGTGATGCTGGTTGGGGAGAATTAGTCAAGCAAGGTAAATATATAAATAATCATTTTGATGATGCATTGGTACAAGGTGTTTATGACATGATTCAACGTTGGCAACCCCAATCATTTCCTACTTGGGTAACTTGTGTTCCCTCTTTAAATCGCCCAGAACTTGTACCTAATTTTGCTCAAAGTTTGGCTGCAAAATTAAACTTACCTTTTAAACCTATTGTTCGCAAAATCCGCGAAACCCACTTACAAAAAAATATGAGTAACAGTTACCAACAAGCTCATAATTTGGATGGCGCTTTTGCTATTGACTCTTGTCCAGAAATCAATGGTTCTGTATTCTTAATTGATGATATGGTAGATTCCCGTTGGACTTTTACTATAATTGCAGCACTGTTGCGTAATGCTGGCAGTGGTATGGTTTTTCCCGTAGCATTAGCACTTAATTCATTAGGTCAAAGTGATTAAAAAATCATGTTGAATCATGTCCTACCACGAGATACTCAAGCAATTTTGCTCTTGTGTGCCAGTTTTGGTCAAAATCGTCAGATTGAACCACAACCCCTGACTCTGAGTGAGTATAACTCTTTAGCAGACTGGTTGCGAGAAAATCAGATGCGTCCAGCAGATTTACTAGAACTAACAGCAAAAGAACAGTTACAAAAAATTACTATTAATAAACTCAACCCAAATAGGCTTTTTGCTTTACTAGAACGGGGTGGAATGTTGAGTCTAGCAGTGGAGAAGTGGACAAACTTGGGATTATGGATACTAGGACGAAGTGATGCAAACTATCCCAAGCGTTTAAAGCAGATATTAAAACATTCTGCACCCGCCATTCTTTATGGGGTTGGTAATATTGAACTTTTGTCTCTGGGGGGTTTAGCAATTCTTGGCTCTCGTGATATTGATGAAGAGATAGTTAGTTATACCCAAAGAGTAGGACAAACCTGCGCTGCACAAGCAATGCAAGTAGTTTCAGGTGGAGCAAAGGGAGTAGATCAAGCAGCTATGCTCAGTGTATTAGAAGCTGGCGGCACATCTATCGGTATACTAGCGGATAGTTTAACCAAAGCAGCAGTAAACAGCAAATATCGCTCCAGTATCCAAGAAGGTAGACTTGCCTTAATTTCTAGTTACGATCCTGATGCTGGTTTTAATACTGGTAATGCAATGGGACGAAATAAGTATATTTATGCTTTAGCTGATTATGCTCTTGTCGTCACTTCCTCTTTTGGTAAAGGTGGTACTTGGGCTGGTGCTGTCGAAGCACTATCACGCCTCAAAGATATTCCTGTTTTTGTACGGATGCACCCGAATATTTGCGAAGGTAATCAGCAACTATATAATCAGGGAGCAAAACCTTTTCCTATTGAACCTTGGAATAATTCATTACGAGAACTTTTAACAGCAACTGCATCTTTAGTTGCACAAGTACCAACTGAGGAGGATAAAACATCAAAAGCAACTAATACAAGTAATTCTAAAGAAATCTATGAGGCTGTTTTACCTTTTATTCTCAATCATTTACAGCAACCTAAAGATGCAAAATCTCTAGCTGAATCTTTAGATGTCCGACTCTCACAAATGCAAGATTGGTTAAATAGAGCTGTAGTTGAGGGTAAGGTGAAGAAAAATAACAAACCAGTAACTTATGTAGTTAATCAAGGCGCTACGCAACTTTCTTTGTTATAAAATTAGGATTTTACCCGGCGATCAACAGGTGTGCATCTATGGGTGAGACTCTTATTCCTGAAATTTCTTGCTGTATTCCATCATTGACAATTACACTTAACTTCATCAGGTTTCTGGGGGTTGACAGTCATCTTGAACACACTGGCTGGACGCTACGAAATCATTCGGCAACTAGGCGGCGGTGGTTTTGCTGTAACATTTCTGGCTAGGGATAATTTGCAACCTAGCAAACCTTTATGTGTCGTTAAGCGATTGCGTCCCAATCAATCCCATCCGCGTGTGGTGGAATTCTTTGAAAAAGAAGCGGCTGTTCTAGAAAAATTAGGACAACACCCGCAAATTCCCCAATTACTCGCACATTTTAGTGAGAACGAAATTCTCTACATAGTTCAGGACTTTATCGAAGGACAAGACCTGAGTCAAGAAATTATTCCTGGTAGGCGATTGAGTGAGGATTATGCAACTCAGTTGTTACAAGATGCGCTAGAAGTTTTGTCTTTTATTCATAGTAAAGGAGTGGTGCATCGCGATATTAAACCGCAAAATTTAATGCGCCGACATGAAGATGGGCGAATTTTTTTGATTGATTTTGGCGCAGTTAAAGAACTTGGTTCTTTAATGGTAAATTCTCAAGGTGAAGTCTATTCCAGCGTTGTCATCGGGACTTCGGGGTATATGGCGTCAGAACAAAAAAATGGTAGACCTTGCTTGGGTAGCGATGTTTATGCTTTGGGAATGACCATTATTCAAGCATTAACTGGTATTTTACCGTCTCAATTACCAGAAGATCCATTAACAGGGGAAATTATCTGGCGCAATCAAGTACAAATTAACGATCATTTGGCGGAAGTATTAACTAATATGGTGCGGCGTCACTTTAGTTTACGCTATTCCCATGCTGGCGAAGCATTGCAAGCGTTAAAAGTACCGCCAACACGTTTGCTTAATCCTTCTGTGGAGCAAGTATACCGTCAAGAAGCGAGAAATCGCGCACAACAAGGACAGGGAAATTTTTCCGTTTTCGCGTTAAAAATATTGGAAGCTAAACGCATTGAGTTAGGGTTATCTGAAGAGAAGGCGCGAGAAATTCACGAACAAGTTCTGCAACCATATCGCGAATATCAAAAGAAGTTACAGGAATATGAACAAGTCTTAATTGATGCAGTTAAACAGCATTATCCTTTTAATGAGACGACGCAAAAAGATTTGCAAGATTATCAGCAACATTTAGGATTACGAGATGAAGATATCGCTGTGATAGAAGCCAGAGTACTTCCCGAAAAACCACAACATGGAAAAGTGGAAGTAAAAACTCAACTGTTTGAATTTGAATTTGCTACCCTGACTGTGAAATCTCAATTAGTACAGAAAAGCAACAGTTTGATAATTAATCGCATTCGCGGACGAGCAAAATTTTTTGCTGAAACATTAGGTAATAGTGGCATAGTTTTAGAAAT
Organism: Calothrix sp. FACHB-168; assembly: GCF_963889195.1. NCBI lineage: Bacteria > Bacillati > Cyanobacteriota > Cyanophyceae > Nostocales > Calotrichaceae > Calothrix > Calothrix sp. FACHB-168. The sequence continues at coordinate 31,690 of NZ_CAWPNJ010000010.1, read as the reverse complement.
GGTTGCAATTCCTGGTGGTGACTTCCTTATGGGTTCGCCAAAGGATGAACCAGAAAGATATAACTCTGAAAGTCCACAACATAAAGTGACGATTCCACCGTTTTTCATGGGAAAGTATCTGGTAACGCAGAGTCAATGGAAAGCTGTTGCGGCTTTTGAAAAGGTAAATATTCCCTTAAATCCTGAAGTATCCCATTTTAAAGGTGCTAATCGACCTGTAGAACAAGTATCTTGGGATGAAGCTGTTGAATTTTGTGCGCGACTGACTCAATTTACGGGAAAACCTTATCGTTTACCCACGGAAGCAGAATGGGAATATGCTTGTCGTGCGGGAACTTCTACGCCGTTTTGCTTTGGGGAAACGATTACAACTGAGTTAGCTAATTATAACGGGAATTACGTATATTCTTCTGGGACAAAGGGCGAATTTCGGGGACAAACAACCGATGTAGGAAGCTTTCCTGCTAACCCTTTCGGTTTATTTGATATGCATGGTAATACTTGGGAATGGTGTCAAGATAACTGGCATAAAAATTATAACGGTGCGCCTACAGATGGCAGCGTTTGGCTGAGTGATAATCACAATCGCTTGGTGCGTGGTGGTTCCTGGAATCTCAATCCTTGGAATTGTCGCTCAGCTGTGCGTAATTGTAATGCGCGGGAGAATAAATATATTAATGTTGGTTTTCGGGTTGTGCTGGGCTATTTGAGTCATTAGTTCATTTAATGTCTACGACAAGGCGCTTTGCGTCTTCTTATTTGTCATAAATTAAATTTTATACATTAGTTACAACAAATTGTAATCGGCGTGAAATAAATATAAATATAGGGACGCGGGCATTGCCATGCTTCTACGAAGATAACTCATGTAAACTAGAATAAATTAAATCTTTTGCTCATTTATTAGATTGATAACTAGCAGAGTAACCATGAAAGCACACCGAATTGAAACAAGGTTAACTCAAAATGGAACCTTAATTCTTGAGGATTTACCGTTTCAGGCAGGCGAAGCAGTAGAAATTATTATTTTAGAACGTGATTCTCAACCTTCAAAATCTAATCCTTATCCTTTAGAGGGAACAGTTATTAAATATGACGATCCTTTTGAGCCTCCTGTACCTCTAGAGGATTGGGAAGTTCTGCAATGATAATCTTAGATACCCATATTTGGATTTGGTGGATTGATAACAATGCTCGATTAACTCAGAAATATCGAGATTGGATTGCACAATATCAATCTCAAGGATTAGGAATCAGTATTATTTCTTGTTGGGAGGTTGCTAAATTAGTTGAAAATAATAAACTATCTTTTTCGATTTCAGTTGATGATTGGTTAACAGCAGCTTTAGCTTACCCAGGAGTACAGTTACTCGAACTAACAATTCCAATTATCGTTGAATCAACCAAACTCACAGGTTTTCACAAAGATCCATTCGATCAAGTTATTGTAGCCACTGCCAGAATTTATGGCTGTCAGTTAGTAACTGTTGACACAAAAATTCTGGCATATTCTGGGGTGCAAACTCTTAAATAATTATCAACAAAGTTTTTCACCCATCATCAATTGCCGCAAGGTAAATATACAGCATATTTTAGGTAAATGAGTACAAGCTTCGGGGCATGGCAGTGCCAGTGCCCCTACAATCAACGATAATCTGTACCTAACCAACTGACAATCTGCTGTACATAGCTTACAGCAATTTTCAGGTAAATAGACAACACTGTAGGGGCACGGCATCTACAATCTTCTGGTATATACAATAATCTTACTGGTGCCGTGCCCCTACGACAAATGCGTGACAAAGCTAAATTTTTGCCATCATAGCGATGCTTGCGGTTCTGGCTAGCCGTTGGTTTACCTTGGATAGGTAATACTAGATTCACTTTCAGACTTTCCCGTTGTCAGGCGGTGCAATTGAATTGTTTGCAAATGCGATCGCTTAAATTAATGAAATGGACAACCTCCGCTACCTTGAGTATAATTCCCGGGATTTGGTTGAGTGAAAAAGTTCGGTTTAAAACAGATATTTTCATATTCGCGGTGAAAAACCTCTGTAGCCGAACCAGACATAGGTGGTACAATCCAACTCCAGTTAGCAGGAACAATTCTCCCTTGACTTTCTTCCCGTGCTATATGACGGATAAATTGCTCGGAAGCAGTATGATGATCGATAATTGATACACCGTGAATTGCAAAAGAATGCAAAACAGCTTTATTCAGTTCCAATAAGGCTTGGTCTTTCCATAAAGCCAATTTTGAACGAGTGTTTAACCCTAAGCATTCAGCTATCTTTGGTAGTAAATTATATCTGCGCACATCGCCAAAGTTACGAGAAGCAATTTCTGTACTCATATACCAACCATTGAAGGGAGCAGCAGAATAGGAAACGCCACCAATTTCTAAACGTAAGTCAGACACTGCTGGTAAGGCGTGCCATTTTAAGCCTAACTCCGCAAACCAAGAATAATCAGGATGAGAAATTGGGACTTCTAAAACAATATCAGCAGGAATTTCAAATAATTCAGGTTTTTGTCCTGGCATTTGAATGATTAAAGGCAATATATCAAAGGGTGTTTTAATTTCTGGCGCTAACCAGCCTAAACGCTGACATATTTGGGTGAGTTTTATCTGTGCAGGATCGCCAAGAATAGAACCATCTGCTTGCTGATATCCTGCATAACGAATTAATAAAGGATTCCAAATTCGGATTCCTGGTTGTCCTGGCTGATTGGGTGCAAAAATACTAATGACAGACTTTAAACTACCTTGATTAGTCGCTAATTGTATGTGTTCGACAATAGCAGCAAAAATTTCTGCAGCGCTAGATAAATGACGTAAATCTCGCACAATCAGACTTTGCCAAAATATCCGCCCAATACAACGTGTACTATTACGCCAAGCTAATTTTGCTCCATAGGTAAGTTCTTCAATAGTTTGCCAGTAAGTATCGGTTGTTCTAATTTCTTGCTGAATCTGTTGCCATCTTTGGGGAATCTGCGTTGATGATAGTTGCTGTTCTTGATGCAACAGGTTGAGATAGTCAATTGCTTCTGATAATATCGGCGATACGACTTGTTTTGGTGTAATTTTTTCTCGTAATTCTGATTGATGCCATGTTTGCTGCTGCAATGTTAAATACCTCCTTGTGTTTAAATTGTGAAATCAAAGAAAAATTTAAATTTTTCAGTCTCGTTTTTTACTCAATATCAACAAAAAGTTGTCTGTTTATTAAACCTAAACTGCTAAAAAAGGCGTAAATTCCAGCAATTAAGTCCGTAATTGATAAATACACCCCTAGAATTAATACTGGTGTCAGCCGTCAAATTCCGGACTTATTCAGCATCAGTAAAAGAATTTTGTGGTTCTTGCAGAAAAAAACCGCACAAACTAGCGCAAATTAAAGCAATAATGCCCATTACCATCAATAATGTTTGAGCGTTGCTACTGCTATAGATAGTTAAATAAATGACACCACCTACATTGCCATAAGCACCGACACTACCAGCTATTTGACCAGTAATTTCACGTTTAATCAGAGGAACTAAACTAAAAGTTGCGCCTGCACCAGCTTGGACAAAATAGGCACAAAACATTGTCACAGCGATCGCTCCAGGTAATGACCAACTACTGTTAATCCCAGCCATGAGTAAATAACCGATACCAATACCCGCCGTGAGAATTGTCATCACCCATTTGCGTTGACGCCAGCGATCGGAAATCCAGCCGCCACTAGGTCGGGAAATCAAATTTAATACAGGATAACTACCTGCAACTAACCCTGCTGATACCGGATTGAGGCGGAATGTTTGCTCAAAAAAGGTTGGTAGCACAGAAATAACAGCAATCTGTGAGCCAAAGTTAGTCAAATATGTCAAAGCTAATAAGGCAATTTGACGAACTTGGTAACGTTCTGTTGGTGGGTAGCGTTTATCACTTTTGAGAAAGTCTGGTGCTAATGGATTTAAAGAACCAATTAGTTCTTGATTGACCTGCCAACTTTGATAAAATTGCAAAGCATATAAAATCCCTAAGATTACCCAAATCAACACGATCTGGGAATGACTCAAAAAATTAATCCCCGTTTCTCCTAAAGGCCAAGTCAATAAACCTATCGATAACAACAGTCCCAAATCTAAAGCTGTCATTGCCCAAAAACTGGCTCTGCTGGTGACTTCCAAAGCACCGTGGTGTTGTGGACGACGGTAAATTTTTCCTGGAGGTGTATCTTGCACAGTACACCAATAAATCACTCCGTAAATTGCGCAGATAATACCGATGATTGCGATTGTTCCCCGCCAGTTCACATTTCCACCGGCAAAGCTAGCTGTGGCTACGGCTACAGATGGTAATAATAGTTGAGCTGCTGCTGCGCCGAAGTTTCCCCAACCACCATAAATTCCTTGCGCTGTGCCAATTTCTCTGGGGGGAAACCATTCTGCTACCATGCGTACACCCACGACAAATCCGGCTCCCATAATCCCAGTCATTAAACTACTCCAGATCAACTGCTGGAAATTAACAGCCGTTGCAGTAACTAAGCAAGGAACAAGGGCAAAAATCAAGACACCAGAAAAAGTCAGCCTTGGCCCCCAGCGATCGAGTATCATCCCAATGAGAATCCGCGCCGGAATAGTTAAAGCCAAATTGCAAATTGCCAGGACTTTGAGTTGCTGTGATGTCAAAGCTAAGTCTTGCTGGATTGTGGTGGCAAAGGGTGTAAAGCTAAACCAAACTACAAACGTGACAAAAAATGCAATCCAAGTGAGGTGCAGGATGCGATAGCGTGGTGTAAAAGCCCAGATTTTTAACATTTTTCCCATTAATAACCCAAAAATTAGTCAAAATGCGGTTGTATCACTATGGCTTTAACTTATGGTGACACATCTTATTAAAGAGTTACGTTGCTTATCTTGTTTCAGATCTGTCTTGATGAAATCACAAGTTTATATTAGTGATTTTGCGGATATAAGCATCATGCTCGAAGTCTGATGGTGCAAGAATTTCAGGGCTATGTCGGGAAATGTTAAAAGTTCTGTAAAGTTTTCGTTGCAAATTTCAACAGAAAATTCTTAAATAAATGTGCAAGTATGTGATATGAAAACTTTAATTTTGGTAAATGTCTATATGTGCTGGCAAAAAAGATAGACAACCATCGCTTCAACGCCAAACCGACTACAATATATACGCAACTCGCGCTTCCTTAAGGAGTATCCAGCAGTGCAGCCGGATTTATTAGGTTTGGAAATTAGCAAAGGAGAATTGAGACGCTTAACTGGGTTCGATCCAGAAGACGTTTTCCGACCTTCTATTATGGCAGACCGCGAGAAGCGATTAGGATTTTTGATTAATGAGGGACTCGTAGCGCTGGCGTTAACGCCGATTATTGTCGGGGGAATTTATGCGTTTATTATTCTGCCTGCTATTGGTTCTTCAATTAAATTAGGCATTCTGTTATTAATCTTAGTACCAATTGCTGTACTTGTCGGGCGATCGCTCTGGCGCAAGTTTACTTGTCCCCAAGGTTTAACTATCCTCTTAGATGAAGTGGATAAATATCACGCTGTCATCCACGCTATCGATATTAACGATCAATTAGCCACATCAGGTAATAGTCAAAGCAGCATCGACGATCGCGATCGCGTTATCTCCGCATTACAACTTATTCGCGAAGATTTAGTTCGCGCTTTGAAAACCGAACGAATTTTACGTGATAATAAAAAATTGCTTGCTAACAATCAAGAGTTATTTGTCAATAATTTAGCTAATCTCCAAGCTTTGCAACAAAGCAATCAAGCGGGAGAATATGCGCAATTTCTCAATCAATCATTGCAAATTGCCTTGGATGTGCAAGCAGAAATTAATAAATTACAGTCTCCAAAACGTTGACTTCAATGACCAACAAACCGAAAATTATTGTTCTGGATGACGATCCAACAGGTTCCCAAACAGTCCACAGCTGTTTGCTGCTGATGCGTTGGGATGTGGAGACTTTACGCATCGGTTTGCAAGATGAATCGCCAATTTTCTTTATTCTCACAAATACGCGATCGCTTCCCCCAGAATCAGCCGCAGCAGTAACTAAAGAAGTCTGCCAAAATTTAAAAGTCGCTTTAAAAGCCGAAAATATTACCGACTTCTTGGTGGTTAGCCGTTCTGATTCGACTTTACGCGGACATTATCCCATCGAAACAGATGCGATCGCTCAAGAACTCGGCCCCTTTGATGCTCATTTTCTTGTTCCCGCATTTTTTGAGGGGGGACGCATCACCATCGATAGCATCCATTATTTAATTGTTGAGGGTAAACCTAAACCAGTCCATGAAACTGAATTCGCCCGTGATTCAGTCTTCGCCTACCATCACAGTTATTTACCCAAATATGTAGAAGAAAAAACTCAAGGACAAATTCCGGCTGATTCTGTCACCCGATTTCTATTAGATGATATCCGTGCAGGTAGTTTGCAGCGATTGTTACAATTAACTGGTAATCAGTGCGTTGTTGTTGATGGCGAAATTCAAGCCGATCTCAACAAATTAGCAGGTGATATTTTAGCAGCCGCCAGTCAAGGTAAACGCTTTTTATTCCGCAGTGCTGCCAGTATCTTAACTGCTTTAGCTGCCTTACCTCCCCAACCCATCGCCGCCGAAAATATGGCAGAGTATGTTCGTGATGGTAAACCAGGCGCAGTTATTGTTGGTTCTCATGTCAAAAAAACTACCCAACAATTAGAAGCACTGTTGCAAGCAGATGGTACTGTGGGCATTGAAGTAAATGTAGGGCGATTATTAGATAACCAAGAAGATACATCAGATACATTACTTACGGAAATTTTAGCGACTATTCAAGAAGTACATGCAGCTGGTAAAACACCGGTAGTATATACCAGTCGTCAAGAATTGACTTTTGCGGATGTCAATACAAGATTAGAGTTTGGTAGCAAAGTTTCTAGTTTATTAATGGATATTGTTCGAGGTTTGCCATCTGATATAGGATTCTTGATTAGTAAAGGCGGCATTACCTCGAATGATGTTTTAAGTACTGGATTAGCCTTAACTTCAGCGCGATTAATGGGACAAATTTTAGCAGGTTGTTCAATGGTGTTAACACCTATCGATCATCCCCAGTTTCCGAATTTGCCCGTCGTCTTATTTCCTGGTAATGTTGGCGATGCTGAGGCTTTAGCAACAAGTTATCGGCGATTGACCAAAAAAGTGCAGAGTGCAACGTGAATATTTTCACCACAATCTGATATACTCTGCACTCAGTAGTTTCTGGGGTGAGGATGTTATTGCCAACTGCAACTAATTTATTAGCGATCGTTGCTCAGATTATTCTTTCTCTTGTGGCGGGTGTTGTATGACTTCTGATTCTGCCAATTTAGAGTCCAATTCTGCAATTCCTAATGCAGAAGCCCAATCTAACCTTTCGCCTAGCGAGTCAAATTCTATTCTCCCTGACACAGAGTTAAATTCTGTGCTGCAATTTTTAAAGGCTAATGCACCATTAAACGCAGATAGCCTGGAAGGAGAGCAAAATTCTCTGACTAATGATGGGGAAATAAAAAAAGACAACCTAGAAGGTGAGAAAAGTTCTGTAACAACAGATGCAGTCGAAAATTCCGCAAATCCTGAAGGGGAAAAGCAACCTGAGGCGAATTCTCAGTTAGACTTTATTTCCGCCTTGTCTGATTTAAATACCCTAGATTTAGTACCCCCAGAAAATAAAGTCAAAAATAATATTCAAGTTCAATGGAAAACACAGGAGGGAAAACTTTTATTAATTTTACCCACAGAAGCCCAAGTACCCGCTGCAGACTTTAGCTGGTATGAAATTTGGCAACAGATGCGCCAACGCCTACAAGCTGATCGCTTTCGGGTAGCCAATACACCAGTACATCTGCTGGCGAAAGACCGCTTGTTAGATAGCAGACAACTGCAAGAACTAGCTGAGGTCTTAAATGAAGTCCAACTCCAACTAAAATCTGTAGCTACCAGTCGCCGCCAAACTGCGATCGCAGCTGTGTCTTCTGGTTATTCTGTAGAACAACTACAACCAGAAAGTTCTCTCAGTTCCGAAACCAAAGCCGCACCTACTCCCTTAGCAGATGCTTTGTATCTGGAAATGACAGTACGTTCGGGAGTAGAAATTCGTCATCCCGGTAGCGTCATCATCTACGGAGATTTAAATCCAGGTGGTAGCGTAGTAGCAGATGGAGATATTTTAGTTTGGGGTCGGTTACGCGGAGTCGCCCATGCTGGTGCAAGTGGTAATCGGGAATGTCTGATCATGTCCTTGCAAATGGAACCTACCCAATTGCGGATTGCAGACGCCGTAGCTAGGGCACCAGAAAAATCGCCTACCCAGTTTTCCCCGGAAGTAGCGCATATCACACCCCAAGGTATTCGCATCGCTAGGGCGATAGATTTTTCCCGTAACCAATTAAATCGGATGAATCTAGAGCCGTAAGTAATTACTATAATTTCTAAACCCTAATTGAGCGTGTTTCGATCATGACTCGCATTATTGTCGTTACCTCCGGTAAAGGAGGAGTGGGTAAAACCACAGTTTCCGCAAACCTGGGCATGGCTATAGCCAAAATTGGGCGTCAAGTAGCCTTAGTTGATGCAGATTTTGGTCTGAGAAATTTAGACTTGCTGCTAGGACTAGAAAACCGCATTGTTTACACGGCGGTAGAAGTTTTAGCCAGAGAATGCCGTTTAGAACAAGCTTTAGTCAAAGATAAGCGGCAAACTAACCTCGTACTGTTACCAGCCGCCCAAAATCGCACCAAAGAATCAGTCACCCCCGACCAAATGAAGTTATTGGTAAACGCACTGGCGCAAAAGTACCAGTATGTGATTATCGATAGCCCAGCCGGGATTGAAATGGGTTTCAAAAATGCGATCGCCCCCGCCAAAGAAGCCTTAATTGTCACCACCCCGGAAATTTCTGCCGTCCGCGATGCTGACCGTGTAGTCGGGTTATTAGAAGCACAAGGAATTAAGCGAATTCATCTAATAATCAACCGCATCAGACCCGCAATGGTGCGAGCCAATGATATGATGTCTGTTCAAGATGTTCAGGAACTTCTTGCCATCCCCTTGATTGGCGTCATCCCTGACGACGAGCGTGTAATTGTTTCTACCAATCGTGGCGAACCTCTGGTATTATCTGATACCCCTTCCTTAGCAGCTACAGCCTTTGAGAACATTGCACGGAGATTAGAAGGGGAATCCATACCTTTTCTTGAACTAGACTCAGTTCACGACAACATCTTTACCCGATTAAGAAAATTGTTGTGGACAAAACTTGCATAACTATATCCTTCCGTCTCCGCAGACCTATTAGCAATGATTCTCGAACTTTTAGAAAGACTTTTTTTTCGCGCACCAGATACCAGTCGGACTCACGTTAAACGTCGCCTGCAATTGGTGATCGCCCACGATCGCGCTGACATCGATCCCCAGAAATTAGAAAAAATGCGACAAGAAATTTTAGAAATTGTCTGTCGCTATGTGGAAGTTGATACAGAGAATCTAGAGTTTTCTCTAGAAAGTAATCAACGAACCACAGCCTTAATTGCTAACTTACCCATTCGTCGAGTTAAAGAAACAGAAACCACAGAAGAATTAGAAAGCAGCGAAACCACAATGCTGTAATTTTTTATTAACTATTGTTTGATTTTATGGCTATTAGCTCACAGCTAATGGCTAACATCTTGATGTGAGAATTAAAATTTCTAAAATCGTTAACTAATATCAATTTGAACTAATACCAATTTGAAAATATCGCTTTCCCATGCCCAATGCCCCATGCCCAATGCCCATTTTCCAGTTAGCATTACATGGGAGTGGGTCGGCTTTTTATTCCCTAAAAAAATCCTGTTGTTACAAATTTAACAACAGGATTATGAAGATTAGATAAACTCAATTATCGAGAAGCAACTTGTGGCCCTGCCCATACATCTGTATGCTTTTGACCAAAAGTAATCGGCTGATCGGCATTTGTGTTGGTAGTGACAATTTTTCCATCAGCTGCTACCTGTACTAATGGCCATTCTTCCTCGCCTAATTGACCAGCGCGGAAGAGTACGCGATCGGGTTGACCTTTACTCCAGCCTAATAATACAGCGATTTTTTCATGATCTTCTTCTGATTCGCCTACAGGAGAAACAGTGTTAGCTTGATTGTTTTGGCTATCCCAAATCACAGCGCGATCTGTTGCATCAGCTGTGTTAAATATCCCTTCAAACCGACGCGCTAAAAAGCGATCGCCTTTTTCTGACCAACTAACCGGAACTAATACCCCAATTGTGCCTTCTGGTTGTCCGGTTTCTGGTGTTTGTTTAACATTTAATAAAGGATCGCCCAATACCGAAGTTGAAGCAATTACCCGCAACTTCTTCGTTTTTACCTCTTCCACAAACAACACGCTAGTAACTCGGCTGTTATACATTTCGGGTTTGACTTCCAGTCTTACCCGACTATAAACCACATACTTACCATCGGGAGAAGCTACAGGTACGCTGCGGTAATAACGCACTCCCGAACCTCCATTAGATGCGATCGCTTCCTGAGTCGCTGTAATCCATTTCCAAGGAATCGGATGAGGACTACCTATGGGATCGTTTGCTGCTTGTTCTGTACCTGGTTGTTCAGAAACCGATGTTTCTGGGTTCGCGTTGGGTTGGGTCGGAGTTAAAATAGGTGTAACTTGAGTTGCAGCCAGTGATTGAGTTAAAATTATATCTCTAGGCAGAGAATTATTTCCTGCTTGTAAAGATTTAATTTTTGAGTGTTTTAACTTTGGCAATAAATTTAATTGTTCGGAATTTAGCTTTGTTGATGGCGCAAGTTCCACGGCTGCTAATGGATCTTTACCACCTACATTGCTGCGGGAAATAGCATAGCCTGGTTGCAGAATACCTTCCACTCCAGCCGCAGACTGCTGATTTTCTACTCCTGATGGCGATTCTCCACTAGTAGCCATTCCTTGCAGTTGAGAGTCAGATTCTGGAGTTGAGGTGTGGCTTGGATCTGCTGTTAATAAATCGGCTAAATCTGGTTCACTAACAGCCGCTATTTCTACGGTAGCTGAACCGGATTTCTCACGATCAGAAGTGTTATTTGCTACTTCTGATTGATTAGCCGAGGTAGAGTGACCTGATGCTGCTACTAGAGGGGCGATCAGTACTGCAATGACAGCATATTTAACTAATGGTTGTGCGCGAAACCATCCTGACAGCAAAAGAGGTTTTAGCATGGGTTGACTCTCTAGAGGGTAGCAGTTGCTGTGTGAGGAGCGTACCTGGGCAGCAATGAATTTGGCTATGGATATAGGTATAACAAGAAACTAAAAGCTTTAACGAGATAATTACCTGAAATTTATTACAGCTTTATAAAACTCAAGTATCATAGTTAACACCTTATCTGATAACCATTCAATATATTCGCTTAGTAACCTGCGAGCAAGTAATATTACAGATTAATTTGGCGATCCAAAGCATACTTATAGATACACTACAGGCATACTCAAAATTTAATACTCAACTTTACCTAGGGGTAATCACGAATGAGTATTAAGCTTAATCATTTAAGTCGTACATAAACAACAGCCGAGATTCGAGTACCTAGGTGTCTAGGACTTTCTACCTAATCACCCGCGACAACAGCGCAGAAACTGAATCTCGGTAAATTTTAGACGTTACCGTAAAAACTGGCAAAGCTGACGCCCGACATATTTCCTACTGAAAAACCAAATACTAGTATCTACGCAAGTTCACCAATTGTCATCTGTTCTACATTAATTGTGAGAACCTATTGACATTTGGATGTAAATACACCTAAAGCTTAATTACAGGAAACACAATAAAACTAAATTTAACAGGTAGATGCACAGTCAATAGTCGTCAGACATTGCTCAAACATTGAGGGCGCTAGAAATAAGAATAATTATTACTAGCTGATATGTTGGCTAACTTAGACCTAATTATAAGTCTATCAAGGAATTTTTGCTTTCACCATTACTTAACAACTTTAGCAGCAAAAAATTTATATATTGCCAGATAATTGCATGATGGTCGCCAGTCAAACCTTTATACCAGATAGCCTACTGGCTATTATCTCACAACTAATGACCCTTGACTAATGACTCTTGACTGTTGACTATTGACTATTGACTATTGCCGATTAACTAACATGAAAATCGTATTTTTTGGTACTCCCCAGTTTGCTGTTCCTACCCTGGAAAAATTGCTGAATAACCCAAATATAGAGGTATTGGCAGTTGTGACGCAACCTGATAAACGCCGAGAAAGAGGGAATAAATTAACACCTTCACCGATAAAAACTCTCGCTATTTCTGCTAATGTACCAGTATGGCAACCACAACGAGTGAAAAAGCATACTGCTACCTTAACCAAACTCAAAGAATCTGGTGCGGATGCGTTTGTGGTAGTCGCCTACGGACAAATTTTATCGTCACAAATTTTAGCAATGCCGAAATTGGGTTGTATTAATGTACATGGCTCAATTTTGCCTAAATACCGAGGTGCTGCGCCGATTCAGTGGTGTTTATATAACGGTGAACCAGAAACCGGAATTACTACCATGTTAATGGATGCAGGAATGGACACGGGAGCCATGCTACTAAAAGCCACTACACCGATTGAGTTACTGGACAATGCCCACACTTTAGCCACAAGGCTAGCTGATATTGGTGCAGATTTACTAGTGGATACTTTATTTAAGTTGGAACGCCAAGAAATCACCGCCATTCCTCAGGATGATTCTCAAGCGACTTATGCACCTTTAATTGAAAAGCAGGATTATGGCTTAGATTGGTCTAGAAGCGCTATGGAATTACACAATCAAATCAGAGGCTTTTACCCTAACTGTAGTGCCAAGTTTCGCAATCAATCGCTAAAAATTACTGCTACCGTTCCCCTTGGTTCTGCTTATAGCTATGAGCTACCACCAGAATTAGAGAAAATAATACGTAAATTACCTGATTTGTCAACATTATCTGGTAGTCCGGGAGAAGTGGTGAGCATTACCAAGGGAATTGGCGCGATTGTGCAAACTGGCGAAGGTATGTTGTTGTTGCGAGAAGTTCAGCTAGCGGGTAAACGTCCTCAGTCGGGATGGGATTTTGTTAATGGTAGCCGTTTAACGGTTGGCGAAATCATTGAAAAAGGCTAAAGTATGAGTTTCATGCTTCAGCCTTTTTCCTTTCATAAAAACGGCAAGATGTACAAGGGCCGGTGGGATTGACTGCACAACGAACAATTTCCGAAAGTGCATTGTAGCTACAGGTAGCATCGCCAACTACCCATCGTCCCTCTACGAAACTTTTCTCAGCAGGTCTTTGAGCAGATTGTACGTAAAGGGCGATATTATGCAAGCGATAGCGCCCTGATTTTAATTGATATTTGTGGCGGCGCTCTAAAACGGCGTAGGTTTTGCCGTCAAAATCGAGATAATTTCCCGGTTGGGGTGTCCAATCCAGTTGCGCTTTACCGAGGGTTTGACGCGGATGCGTCAATATCACCTCGGTTGGTAAAGAGTCTGGCTCCATAGGCTTATGTGATGAGATTTACACTTTGACAACTCACCGCCCTAAAAGTGCGGTGATTCTTGGGCTGATCGCTGCCTCCACCAACAATGTTGATCTTGGTCTTACACGATCATATCTGACTCGACTACACCCGCGATTGGGCAAGCCTCTTAACGAGTCAATCCCACAAGCGTAACTTTCCGTATGCCCTACGGTAGTTTATTTCTTTTTTTCGTCCTTACAGTTTGGATTTACTTTAATACCATTGACTGCTAGGAATTTTGAGATCACGGAGTAGGACGTTTAACCTGTTTCCTCGTCGTTCTCACGGTCAACAACCTATTAAAATTATCTCCCAAAGCCGTCCTACAAGGACGGGGTTTTAGACCTATTTTTCTGATAATTAATAGTTTGCACTAATTAAGCATTCACCAAGCACGGAAGAAAAACAAGGGGGACAAGGGAAGGAGGACACACTTCGACTTCGCTCAGTGAGCGGAGGACAAGGGAGAAATCACAAGAAAATCTCTCTGAACCGTCAACCGTCAACCGTCAACCGTCAACTCATCAATAAACGCCAAGGGCACTACAAAATTAGATTGACAAAATGCTATGATTGGCATCGAAATCAACCCAGGCGATCGCTTAGTCAGTTCTTCAGTTAAGTTTTGCATCCTGACTTAACCTGCTAAGTCCCACCGCCAACTTCTCTACCTGCGCTTTCGCTGTGGGATCGAGATTGATTTAAATTCACAAATCTTCACAAAGTCTATGCTGTTCCAGGAAGCGTGGGGGGTAAGTTTCTGCTGATGAGTTGGTTGATTTATCGGGGAATCAGGCGCTAGAGACCGATAGACACAAGGCTAATCTAACTGGATGCCTATTACATTGTTTAAAGTTATGTAGCCTTTTGATTACGGAGCCTCAGCCACTGCGGTAAACTATGCCTTGATTATAATTCCTTCGCAGAGAAGAACACTCGAAAGGAGCCTTTTTTCAATGTCTCATACCGTAAAAATCTACGATACCTGCATTGGCTGCACTCAATGTGTCCGCGCTTGCCCCACTGACGTACTGGAGATGGTACCTTGGGATGGCTGCAAAGCTGCTCAAATCGCCTCTTCACCCCGTACAGAAGACTGCGTAGGCTGCAAACGCTGCGAAACCGCTTGTCCCACAGACTTTTTGAGCATCCGGGTTTACTTGGGTGCTGAAACAACTCGCAGCATGGGTCTAGCTTATTAGGATCTTGATTTTGCTCGCAATTAACTGTCTTCATTAGCAAGCATTTTTAGCATGGTAGGGTGGCAATTTCCACCCTACAGCATTGTTCTTTAAAAATAATCAAAATTACAAGGAGCGGTAAGCTCCTTTTTCTTTGCTAAAATGTCACTTCTATGATACCAACTAAAAAAGTCGGCGTCATGATCCACAGGTGGGGGTGAAACAAATGTGCGGAATCGTTGGGTATATTGGTACGCAAGCAGCGACAGAAATTTTATTATCTGGTTTAGAGAAACTAGAATATCGCGGATATGATTCGGCGGGAATCGCTACCATTTGGGAAGGTGATGTGCAATGCGTGCGGGCTAAGGGTAAACTGCAAAATTTACGTTCTAAACTAGAACAAGTAGAAACTCCGGCGCAAATTGGTATCGGTCACACTCGTTGGGCAACTCATGGTAAACCAGAAGAATATAATGCCCATCCGCACCTGGATACGGCAATGCGAGTGGCGGTGGTACAAAATGGCATTATTGAGAACTACCGCGAGTTACGAGAGGAATTAAAAGCCAAAGGACATCTATTTCGTTCGGAAACAGATACAGAAGTAATTCCCCATCTCATTGCCGAAATTCTCAAAACATCTCCATCTTCTTTATTAGAAGCAGTTCGTCAAGCTGTCAACCTCCTAGAAGGCGCTTTTGCGATCGCAGTTATTTCTGCTGATTACCCAGATGAGTTGATTGTTGTGCGCCAGCAAGCACCCTTGGTCATTGGGTTTGGACAAGGTGAGTTATTTTGTGCTTCCGATACGCCGGCGATCGTTGCCTATACCAGAGCCGTGCTACCATTAGAAAATGGGGAAATTGCCCGCTTAACACCTCTAGGCGTAGAAATTTACAACTTTGCTGGCGAAAGGCTGAAAAAGCAGCCCCGATTACTCAACTTGAGTCCCACAATGGTAGAGAAGCAGGGATTCAAGCACTTCATGCTCAAGGAAATCTACGAGCAACCGGGAGTGGTAAGGGCTATTTTAGAAGCTTACTTTAGTAATGAAAATAATTCTTCTAGTCATACCCAGTCACCAATTAATCTGGGATTACCTGAGTCATTCTACGCAGACATCGAACAAATACAAATTGTTGCTTGCGGTACGAGTTGGCACGCTGCTTTAGTCGGAAAATACCTGTTAGAACAACTAGCCGGGATTTCTACTCAAGTTAACTATGCATCTGAGTATCGCTATGCGCCATCACCTTTAATAGCGAATACATTAATTATTGGTGTGACGCAATCAGGGGAAACAGCTGATACTTTAGCAGCCTTAGCAATGGAAAAAGAACGTCGCCAAGGTAAAGAAAGTAAATATCAAGCCAAATTATTGGGTATTACCAATCGCCCAGAAAGCAGCCTTGGTCATTTAGTACCCCATATAATTAATACCTTAGCGGGAATTGAAATTGGGGTAGCGGCAACAAAAACTTTTATTGCGCAATTAATGGCATTTTACGCCTTAGCATTGGATTTAGCTGTTCATAGGCAAACAATTTCGCCGGAAAAAATTGCAGATATTATTGAAGGTTTGCGACAAATTCCCAAAGAAATTGAAGCAACTTTAGACATTCAAGAAAATTTAACAGAACAATTAGCCCACGAATTTGCAGAAACCCAAGATGTGATCTTTTTAGGTAGAGGAATCAACTTCCCTATCGCTTTAGAAGGTGCATTAAAATTAAAAGAAATTAGCTATATTCACGCCGAAGGTTATCCAGCCGGCGAAATGAAACACGGCCCCATCGCCCTTTTAGATGCTAAAGTACCAGTAGTTGCGATCGCAGTTCCTGGTAGCGTGTACGAAAAAGTTATTTCTAACTCCCAAGAAGCCAAAGCCAGAGATTCCCGGTTAATTGGTGTCACTCCTGTTAAAGATGGCGAAGCAGGGGAAATCTTCAACGATTTATTACCAGTACCAACTGTAGATGAATTGCTTTCTCCCATCCTCACAGTGATACCTCTGCAATTATTGGCTTATCATATCGCCGCCCGTCGCGGTTTAGATGTTGATCAGCCCAGGAACCTAGCAAAATCGGTAACGGTGGAATAGTTTCTAGAGAGCGATCGCATTTAATTGTGGAAACATAATAAAGTTGTACAATAAATAATAAAGTTGTACAACACATAATAAAGTTATACAATTTTTCCTATGGGTGAGTATCATTCCACCTGTAGGAGATTGTCTTTATGGCTAGAACCAAGCAAGAGTGGACGCAAGCTAAGTTTGAGCGCTACATCAAGGAAGGTCGAGGTCAGGGTAGTGGAAAAAATTATCAACCCTGGATAAAAATTCAAGATTTTCCGTCAAAGGGTAGGGTATCCAGACCACCCGGTTGGAAAACAAACCGAGAGCATCATCTGTTCTCTGATAATGAGAAACGGTTATTTTATTTGTTTGAGTGGTCGGACAGCATTATTGATATAAGAGAGCAATTTCCTTTACTTGACTTAGACTTAGCCATTAATATTGCTACGGAAATGGGGATTGACTATCCCAAAGATGCTAATAATGAGACTCCCTATGTTTTAACTACAGACTTTATGTTATCTGTGAAGCAAGGGAAGCAGATAGTTGAAAAAGCTCGCACTTTCAAACTGGTTAAGGATTTAGGAACTAAATCTATTGCTGAAAAATTTGAGCTAGAAAAGCGTTATTACGCAGCAAAAGGGATTGATTGGGGAATTATTACAGAGAAAGAGATTCCCATGTTTTTAGTCAAGAATGTTGAGTGGATTCATTCTAGTTATAAGTTAGAAGCAGCCGCAGAAATCAATGTTGATGAATTGCATAACATCGCAAATATTTTAAAGTCAAAATTGCAAGAAAGGGATTCCACTATTAATAAAATTACAAACTTATTAGATAAAGAGATGAATTTAGAAGTAGGTACTTCACTCTACATTTTTAAACATCTCCTCGCCAATAAGAAAATAATCATGGATATGCAAACAAGCGCAATATCTAGTTCTATTTCAGCACGAGAAATTCAAAGAATTATTTTCTAGAAATTTATCTTGGTTATTCCTATGAATAATAATTTGTTTGTTAATGACTTAATTGAGTGGGTTGACGAATCAGGAAACAACTTTGTAGAGAGAATTCTTTGGATTGATGAAGCCTATATCATTGCCTTTACGATAGATATAAATATCAAAACTGGATTTCCAGTGTCTAAAAGAGTATCAGATATTCAAGAAGCAATTAATGAAGGTCATGCATTGAAGCTGAGGACAGATCCTTGGGCAAGAATCGTTAGAGATGAAGACTTATCCGCTAAAGAAAAAGAAATTAGAGATAAGTATTGGGATATTATTTCACCTATAGTAATTCAAGAACCATCTATATACTATCGAGATAAACGAGGCTCACTCATTAAACAAGTTATTGAAAATTATAATCATAATAGGACTGAAGGAAAATTAATTGAAAGAAGCGTTTATCAGATTATAAGGAGATACTGGCAAAGAGGTAAAGATAAAAATTCTCTTTTACCTGATTATGCAAATTCCGGTGGCAAAGGCAAAGTAAAAGCATCTGGAGAAAAAAAGAGAGGAAGACCAAGAAAATATGCTCATGAGCCAGAAATTGGTGTAGGTATTAATATAACCAACGAAGATAAAAAAATATTTAGATTAGCCGTTACTAAATTTTATCACAATCGAAAAGAAAATTTTTTGACCACTGCTTATGATTTAATGGTTAAAAACTACTATTCAGAGGAAACTATTTACGATGAGAATGGTGTCAAAAAACATATATTAATTTCACCAGATAAAAGGCCAACATTAACTCAGTTTAAATATTGGTATGAAGTTGAGCAAGGGGACATCAGAAAGAAAATAATTTCTCGCAGGGGAGTTAAAAAATATGCTCTGGAACATAGAGCAATTACAGGAAACTCCACAATGGAAACTATTGGCCCTGGTTCTAGATACCAAATAGATGCGACGATTGCAGACGTGTACCTAGTTTCTGCTTACAATCGCAACTGGATTGTTGGTAGACCTGTTATCTATGTAGTTATTGATGTTTTTAGCCGAATGATAACAGGAGTTTATGTTGGGCTTGAAGGCCCTTCTTGGATAGGAGCAATGATGGCTCTAGCAAATGCAGCCAGTGATAAAGTAGCATTTTGCAAAGAATACGGTATCGAGATTACAGAAGATGAATGGCCTTGTCATCATATTCCTGATGCAATTTTAGGCGATCGCGGCGAGTTAGCAGGTATGAAAGTAGAAACACTAATTCCCAATCTCGGTATTCGTATCGAAAATGCTGCACCCTACCGAGCAGATTGGAAGGGTTTAGTAGAAAGACATTTTGGCATCATCCACGGTCATATAAAACCATTTGTGCCAGGTTACATAGACAAAGATTTCAGGGAAAGAGGAGCAAGAGACTATCGACTTGATAGCAAGCTTGATATAGAGCAGTTTACTGAAATTATTATTAAAATAATTCTCTACCACAACAATGAAAATTACTTAGATAACTATGAAAGAGATGAGACAATGATAGCTGATGATGTTCCCCCCATACCTAGTCAATTATGGCAGTGGGGAATTGCAAATCGGTCAGGTAGACTTAGGACTATTCCTGAAGATATTGTTAAGCTAAATTTAATGCCAACAGAAAACGCAACAATTACCGAACGTGGCATTAAATTTAAAGGAATGTACTACACTTGTGAAAAAGCAAAAACCGAATTTTGGTTTGAAAAAGCTAGAAGTAATTCTCTTTCTAGGTTAGAGAAAAAATTAGAAATTTCATATGACATTAGAAAACCTGATTATATATATCTTCGCTCTCCTGATGGTAGAGACTTTGAAAAATGTTTTCTTTTAGAATCGGAATCACGATATTTTAATAAAAATTTACATGAAATTGAATATTTATTAGCTTTTGAAGAGCTACAAAAACAAAAAAATAAAGGTTTAAAACAACAACAGAAAGTAGACTTAATCGCAGAAATCGAAAGTGTCGTGAATAAAGCAAAAAAAATGACCGAGGAAACGAAAGATGATAAACTGAGTAATAGAAAAAGAACCGCAGGTATTCGAGATAATAGAAGCGCTGAGAAGTCTAAACGTAGAAAGATTGAAGGCTTTGAGCTAGAAAAGAGTGATAATGAAAATACTAGCAATACTGTGGATAATGAAATCCAAAAAGTAGAACAGCCACAATCATTGCAGCCTAATTATCTTGATATTCTTCGTCAGAAGCGAGAGGAACGAAAGCGTGAACAAGATAGATGATTGGACATGGGTTGATATTCCAAATGGTGAATCTGCTGCTGTAGCTAAATATAATGACCATAAATTACCAGAGTACAATAATAACCCTTTGATTCAAGCATTGCCTCCAATCCTTTCTGGAGAAGAATTTATTGAAAAAGCAATAATACTTCCCAGTTACGCGCCTGAAGAGAGGGAATTGGCTGCACACCGTCGATTTCACTGCGTTGAACGATTATCTAGATACTTTCAACCTTTAAATAAAACAGTGAATTTACAGCAGGTTATGTGTGCATTATTAATGCAGGGCTACATAGCACGTAATATTTCCAAACCTGATTATGCACGCCGATCCCGACAAATTTATGAAGCAATAAAAGCGGGAGATGGTAAAAATTTAGATGTTTATGTAAATGTTCCCACATCCACATCCGCATCTGGTTTAACATTAATTGGCCCATCAGGGATGGGTAAATCTACTAATTTTATTAATATTCTTAATTTATATCCTCAAGTAATTCTGCATCCAGAATACAGCACTTACCAAATTGTTTGGTTAAAAGTCGATTGTCCTCATGCTGGTTCTCTCAAAGGCTTATGTACAGATATATTTCTTGGTATAGATAGGTTACTGGGAACCAACTATTTCAAAAAATTTGGTGCATCACGAAATTCTGAAGATTATATGCTGGCTCAAGTCGCTCAAATCGCTCATACACACCATTTGGGAGTTTTAGTGATTGATGAGATGCAAAATTTAGTGACAGCCAGAAGAAGTTGCTCTGATATGCTGAATTTCTTAGTAAAAATGGATAACATCATTGGAGTTCCTGTTATTCGTATTGGTACCAATGAAGCTTTTCCAATTCTTCAAGGTAATTTTAGAAATGCTAGAAGGGGAACTGGTGAAGGAAGCGTTATTTGGGACAGGATGAGAAATGATGATGAATGGTACTTTTTCATGGAAACCATGTGGGAGTATCAATGGACAAAAATATCTACTGATTTTTCCGATGAGTTTAATGATGTTTTTTATGATGAAAGTCAAGGAATTATTGATATTGCCATTAAGCTTTATAAAATGGTTCAATGGAGAGCTATTTCACTGAGTGGGAAAGAGGAAATAAACGTCAATTTAATTAAAAAATCTGCCAAAGACGGATTATTTTTAGTAAAACCAATGCTAAATGCTATCCGCTCTGGAGACAAGGAGTGGATGATTAAGTATAAAGATATAGCTCCTATTGATACTACAGAATATTACAATAATTGTTTATCTAATTTAGAAACTAAAGATTTACAAGAAATTAGCAGATTAGCGAAAAAACAGCAAACTGAAAATGGACATTTATCAGCAACACAACGTCATATAATTCTTAAACTTTTAGAATTAGATGTAGAACCACAATTAGCCAAAGAATGTGCAGCACAAGTAATTAATTCTGGCGAAGAAGATGCTGATATTCCTATGTTGGTAAAACAAGCTTATACTCTAGCTTTGGGGGGGCAAGTTCAGGAGGCTACTGTAACGAAAGTGAGAACTAGCATACTCAAAGCAAAGCCAAAATATCAAGTAAATGATATTCGACAAATTGCTGAAAAAGCAAAGAAAAATCAAACTAGTGCATATGAAGGTTTGAAATCGGCAGGAATTATCAAAGATCCAGTCCAGGATTTTATCACTAACCCCTAATTCTATGCTTAGTTTCTTCCCAAACCTATATCCTGATGAACTGTTATATAGTGCTTTGGCTAGATATCATATCCGAAGTGGCAATAAAACCTTCAAGCAAACTGACCTAGAACTATTTGGTTACAGTTCTCAGCAGCTATGTAAAGTTACTTTAACCAATAATTTGAATTATTTAGTTAAAAACTTGTCTTTATTTTCTCAGTTAACAGTCAGCGATTTGCTACAAAATCATACTCTATACCCTTTTTATTCAACTTTCTTAATACCCCAGCAAGCTTGGCAATTACAAGACTCTATGAGGAACAAGCTAAGTGGCTCTATTCTAGAGGTTGCAAAAGTAGTTAATCATCCTACTGAAAACTCAACAAATTTTTTAAAGTTTTGTCCTGTGTGTCTAGAAAAAGATACACAGGAATATGGTGAACCATACTGGCATAGAATTCACCAAATACCAGGTATATTAGTTTGTCCCACCCATAGAATTATTTTGCATGATAGCTCTGTAGCTGTTGATTCTAAGGGTATACATTATCATGCTGCGAGTCCAGAGAACTGCCTGTACAATCAAAATCAAGTCAAATATACTGATAGCACTGTAGAAAAATTATTAATCTTGGCTCAGGATATTTGGGATACAAGTAATATCAATATTTCTTTTAAAGGTTTGGCTTGGCTCCGCAATCAATATCAGTACTATTTAATTAATCAAAAGTTTATGAACCTCCTACCTGGGGGTAAATTTAGATTTAACCAAAAATTTTTTTCAAATTCCATCTGTAAATTTTATGGGCAAGAGTTTCTAGAAATAATTAATCCAAAGTTAATCAGAAATTCAGAGAAATACTTTTCTAGTTATTTACTGGGTTGTGATCTGAATCCAGTAATTGACAGGATTACACATATATTGATAATAAAATTTTTAGCTAATTCTGTAGAAAGATTTTTTACATAACATACTTGTTAGGCTACTTAATATATCAAAATATTTTTTTGCAAAAAATATATTAATTTACTTGAAATTGCATAACGATTAAAGATATAGCAATAGATTATGGTAGAGAAATAACATCAATTAACCTCAGAAGTAGTAATTTTTCTGAGACATAAAAGAAATGGCTGATCATTTTCACTTATCAACTCAGAACCATGTCACAGGGGTTTTAAATCATCAGTTAATCTACGTGGACTTAAGCTTTCGTGTAATTGGTCAGACTTTACCCATAGACCACGGCTATGGTTTATATGCTGCACTGACTCACTTACAGGACAAACTTCATTCTCTAGATGACCTCAGCATTCAAACTATTCCTGGTATTCCTGATGGTAAAGATTCACTTCATCTTAATAACCACTCTAGGCTTCGGATTCGGCTACCAGTAGACAAAATACCTTTAGTTTATACGTTTGCGGGTAAATCACTAACAATTGGCAGGCATAAGATTAGTTTAGAAATTCCCCAAATGTATCTCCTTCAGGCAGTGGAGAAATTGCGATCGCGTATTGTGGTTATCAAAGGATATGAAGAACCAGACGCTTTTTTAGCAGCAGCGCAGCGTCAACTGGAAAGACTGGGTATCCAGGGAATAGCCAGTATACCTACCAAAGCTGATGGCAAACCCGAACGCAGAAGTATCAAAATTAAGAAATTTACAGTAGTAGGTTTTGGATTAGAGGTAACAAATTTAAGGGATGAAGATTCAATAACCTTGCAAAAATACGGTGTCGGCGGAAAGCAGAAAATGGGTTGTGGAGTGTTTGTACCAGTTAACGAAAAGCGATAACAGTTGCTTAAAAGCAGATGATAAATACAACAGCTAACTCCAAAATTCAGTTAAATCTGGGTGACTCTAGTACTACTTTGTTACATCGCGCAGGGATAGCAGGATTTTGGATGACGCTTAAACAGTTGGAAAACATATATCCGAATCCTGCTCAACGTACTGGTAATTTAACCTGGGTGCTGACACCCCATAGCATCAATCT
This sequence comes from Calothrix sp. FACHB-168, assembly GCF_963889195.1. Classification (NCBI taxonomy): domain Bacteria; kingdom Bacillati; phylum Cyanobacteriota; class Cyanophyceae; order Nostocales; family Calotrichaceae; genus Calothrix; species Calothrix sp. FACHB-168. The sequence goes on along the minus strand of NZ_CAWPNJ010000010.1, from coordinate 7,946 downwards.
TAACTGGGAAGGACAGGATTTCACAGCTTTGGACTGGTTGCTAAAGCAATCTTTTCAAATTAGTGATGAGGGCTTAATTGCTCTGACAGGATTAAATCCACAAACAATGGATTTTGAAAGACGAATAATAATCCATCAAGGTATTACAGGAACTTTTTTACAGCATAATAAGTTTTTCAAATCTTCAAACAAGAAATTAAAGTCTATAATTGTTGACGGCAAAAAATTTGTGACTGAGTACAAAAGTGCTATATCTTATGCTCACCAGCACTTTGCTAAACAGTTGTGTGACGAATCTGGGCAATTTTTACAAGAGCCAATTGGTATAGTAGGTTGGCTGTATCCAGGAGCAGTAGTTCGTCATTTTGCTTTTGCAAAACAAACCAAATTTGAAGAAAACCCAGAGTATGCACTAGCTTTGTTGTTTGCTCCTGTAGCGTGCCACTATTTTATTTGGCGATCGCACACCAAACCCCAATCTACAAAGTATATTCTGGTTGTCCCTGAAGTAAATAATTTAGAGATTTACGCCCAGCATTGCTGGAATCTGAGTAATTTAAGTTACAGAGATTTTCATGTATCTAGCTTAAGAGACGCTGGATTAAAATTCCTGACTGATGAAACAGCAGTACAGGTAAACCAAAATTGTGTTAAACGATGTCAGGTTTTTTCTTTTGGTACGCTAATTTGGTCAGAACAGCAAAAAGTTCGTACAGAAACAGCAATATTAGAGCTAACGGAAAAAGTGAGCTTCTACTATAAGCTTGGTCGCAGTTGTTTCCCCCATTGCCGAATCGTTTACTATCAAAATCAACATTTTATTCTTACAAGTCTGGTGCAAGGAATAATTGCTAATAATTTAGGCTTAGGTTCGCCTTGGTGGAATGATTTTGGCAACATACTTATATCTAGTAAGTTATTTAATCAAATAGCTGACGAAAATCAAGGAATTTATACGATGATTCAAGAGTCTGAATGGGACATAGAATCGCAAAAGCTGTTTATTAAAGCCTGTCATGAAGCATTAAAGGTAACATACGCCAAAATTTATTCCCGAACCAAGGAAAATGAATACGCTCAAATTGAAAGAGAAAATACAAAAATTATATCTCAACTAGGACGCTGCACTAATGCTGAAAATTTTAGGAAATTTATTGCGGAATTTTGGGGTAAAGCAGGGCAACTGTCAATTCTAGAAGAACACTGGGAAGAATTACTACCTATAACAACAGGTATTATGAATTGGAAAATGGCTAGGGATTTAACTTTTATTGCAATTGCTAGTTATCCCAAAAGTAAGAACATTAAGCCTGAATCATCAGAAATATCTCAGACAATTAGTGAATGATTAGAATTTTTTCTATTTTCTGAAATCAATGAATTTCAATTTTTAGGTAAATCCTGAATGTCTCATCTGTTTGGTAACATTTTAACTATTTATGGTACTGCTGCTAATAATCGAGGTGAAAATGAAGGTAATATTACTACCCTACAAAAAATAAACTGGAAGGGCGAAGTTAACACCACTGTCTCAGCAGAGGCAATTCGTTGGGCACTGCGTTACTACTGGCAAAATTCTGGTTATGAAGTGAATCGGCGTTGGGATGAAAATGCCCAACCACTTGCTGCTCATATCTTGCAAGACATCAACTTTAATAATGTTCGCTTCATTGATGATGATGTTTTAGGATTTATGCAAACAGAAGCAGCAAGAGTTGAAGCAGGTGATCAATCTGGAGGTGAAGTCCAGGAAGCATCTGCAGGAGAAATTCAAAATGTATCCCAAGATGAAGAGGCAACAAGCTCTAAAGGCAAGCGTAAAAAAACTTCGCAACGCAAAGGACGAGAAAGGCCACAAGGGAGAGTCACCGCTAAAAGAGGTGTACTAGAGGTTACTCGTGCAGTATCATTGATTCCCTATGGGGGAAACATTACTTTTAATGCAGTCAGTGGAACAAAAGGACGAACTTCTCTTTATGGAACAGAAGTTCATGCTACTCGTTATCAGTATGGTTTTGCGTTGACACCTAACAGTCTCCAAGATAAATCTCGGATCAATGCAGTTTTGAATGGCTTAATTTCAATTGGAGAAGTGGGAGGAAATCATGCCCGTTTTTTATACGATTTTTCCCCAGATAGCATAATACTACGCTGGACACATGATTTCTCGCCTCGTTTTTTGTATTGTTTTGAACAAGATGAATGGGGAAATATATCAGTTCCAGATTTGGTTAGACGGGTAGAAGCTGAAGATATTGACCCAAAGGAATTATGGATTGGAGGAGCAATTGCTAAAGATTTAGGAAATTTGGGTGCAAATGTGTTCCCAGGTGTGAAGAAGGTAGTAGAAGAATTACTAAAGGTCATTACACGAGACTTACAATTCCCACCAAGGAGTTCATAATGTGACGACTATTGCCTTAAAAGTAGAAGTCCCTATTGCTTGTTTTCGCCAGTCTCGTGCTAGGGAGTATGTAGAAACCTATCCTGTACCACCACCATCAACAGTATATGGGATGTTACTGTCTCTTGTAGGGGAAGTTAATAGATACAAACACTGTGGGGTAAAGCTGGCGATCGCACTTATATCTGAACCAGCAAAGTCAACTGTAATTCGTACCTTTCACAGATTGAAAACGAAGAATATTCATGACCCTAAAAATAATAAACCTGATTACCAGGAGTTACTAACTAATATTGAGTTTGTAGTTTGGGTAGACGCTGGGGTAGATAAAGCGAAACCCAATTTAGTGCAACGTTTAGAAGAGGCATTTACTAACCCAGCTTCTATTAATAGGTTTGGTGGACTATGTTTAGGTGAAAGTCGGGATTTAGTAAATGATATTACCCTCTTACCAAAAAATTACTATGCAGAACTAATGCGATGGTTAATCCAAGATGAATACGGGTTGTTAACTTTACCTTATTGGGTAGACCATGTAGGTTCGCGGGGAACACGATGGTTAAGTTACGAGATTCAAGAATGTCAAGTATTGCAACCACCTGAATTATCTTGGACTTCAGTTCAAAGTGATTAGAGGCTATTATTTTATTTTGCAAGTACCTTTGCTTGGGAAATCTCAATACCATGAGCAATAGCCTTGTCGTCTTATTTGACAAGCCTTTTAGGGATTTTATATGCATCCTAGATGCTTGCAATTTCCTGTAACACACTCAACACAAGAGTTTACGGCTTGAACAACTTTCCTTGTGCTATGAATAGCTATTAATTTTTGCAACTGGACTAATCCTGAGTGATAGATGCTTGTAAAATTGAACTAGAGCTTAGGCAAGTCAACAAGTTTGGCGATCGCCGTGCTTCAACATTAGATGCCGTTAGGCGTTGAGCAGGCAGATGTCACGGCAGATGCTGGCTGAGGAATTGGGTGTGCTTCAACATTAGATGCCGTTAGGCGTTGAGCAGATAAAGATGTCCCAAAAACCTCAAACCATGTAGGAGTGCTTCAACATTAGATGCCGTTAGGCGTTGAGCCGGACAATGCTCAATTTATCTATCCTCAATATCTAGCGGGTGCTTCAACATTATGAGATGCTATTAGGCGTTGAGCAACAAGATAGGCTCAAGTATTTGCGTTTAATATACTGATATCTTTCACCAGTACAGATGAATTGCTTTCCTTAAGAGGCAACTGGTGAGTATAAATACGTTCTCACTGAGTACAAAACTAGTCCTCTTGAGTCTCGTCTTTCCAAGAAATTTTAGCGATAATTTTTTCCCATTCCTCAATTTGCTTCTGTATTTGCAATTTGCGATCGCCTAAATCTTGTCTATCATCAACAGGCAAACCCTGACTGGTTAACCGTTCACGGTAGAGAGCAATCAGTTCGTTTAGGGCTTTTTTATTGCTTGCTGATCCTCCAAGCTCAGAGAACTCACATTGACTGGAATCAGCTTTCTACCAATTCTCTCCACAAATTCAGACCGACTTAAATCCATGCTCTCGGCGATCGCATCTAATCCATCAATCCCAGTAGGAGTTAGGGCTAGGTTAACTCGTTTCTTTACCTCATCGTACAGTTCTGGTACGTCTTTTTGACCTTTTTGCCCTTTCTTACCCATTGCCGTCTAGTTTTGACATTCCTCCCCATCATAGTAAACACATTCCGAACTTAAGTTAAATATTAAAACTTTATCAAACACTCTAGGTATTGTGTAATCCCTAATTTAATTAGATAATTTAGGTATTGCGCAATGCCTAAAGATGATTTTTGTAAGAATATGAGCTACTAATTGCACCGTTTGATTCATCAACATCTCAACGGCTTAGTCGTCATGGGCAAGCATTAATTGCTTGTTGCCCCATTCAGATTAATCAAAATCTGCTAGATAATTTCGGCATTTTTTAAGGCTATATGGTTAGTTTTTTTCCTAAACCTTATCCAGATGAAATTTTATATAGTGTCATTACTCGTTATCATATTAGATGCGGCAATACGAGTCCAAAAATTACACTTCAAGAGTTATTTAATTCACAAACTACTGTGGCAACAGTAGATTTACCATCGAATCTTAATAATTTAATTCAAAACCTACAATTTATCTCAAATTACCAAGTTGAAGATTTCATATATAAACATACTCTCTATCCTTTATACAGCCCTTTTCTGCCTGCAAATAGGTCTAGTCAGATTCTAGAATCTATGAAAGGAGATTATGGAGGAGATATTCATACAAGAGCCGGAATTATGGCAAGCTCAATTACTATGCCAAAATATTTTCGGTTTTGTTCAACTTGCCAGGAAGAAGACTTAAAAAATTATGGCGAACTCTACTGGCATCGCATCCATCAAATACCAGGGGTTTTAGTTTGTCCATTTCATGGTGAATTTTTGCAAAATAGTCTAGCTCCCTTACACGGTTTTAATAAGCATGAATATTATGCAGCTAGTACAGACAACTGTTCTATTACTAGAGAACCAAGTATTTTTAGCACTGATACGCTGAAAAAATTACAGGTATTAGCCAAAGATTTTTGGTGGTTAATAAATAGTGAAATACTTTCTCAAGAACCACAGTGGTTTCGCAAACAATATACCAATCTGATGATTGAGCAAGGTCTTGCAACTGCAACTGGTCGAATTCACCAGACAAGACTACTGGATAATTTTTTGTTTTTTTATGGTCGAGAAATGCTCAGTGCCGTTGATTCAATGGTAACTCATAATGATTCAAGCAACTGGGTTACTAGTATTGCCAGGAAGCATAGGAAATCTTTCCATCCTCTTAGACATCTGCTGATGATGCGTTTTTTGAAAACATCAGTAGAAGAATTTTTTAAGCAAGATACTGAATACAAGCCTTTTGGCAAATCTCCTTGGTTGTGTCTCAATGCTGCCGCAGAACATTATCTACAACCAGTGATTACCAATTTAGTCATTACTTTATGCAGCGATACAAAAAAGCCTGTAGGTACTTTTTCTTGTTCTTGTGGAATGATTTATTGCCGGACTGGGCCTGATGAAACAGATGAAGACAAACTTCGCATCGGTAAAGTCAAGGCATTCGGTCAACTATGGGAGCAAAAGCTGAAAGAGTTGGTGGAAGTTGAAAAGTTGGGTTTGCGGGAGACAGCCAGAAGATTAAATGTTGATGCCAGAACTATCAAACGCTATGTATCTCTGCTCAAACTGACAGCTTATTGGCAGGCTAGAAAAGAGAATAGCTCTGTAGACTTAGAAGAAGTACCAAAAATACATCCCAATTATGCAGCTGAACTTAAATGCAAACACAGGCAAAATTGGATAGCTTTACAAGCACAAAATCCTGAAGCTTCAAAGACAACTCTGAGAAAGCTAGCACCAGCAACCTATACTTGGCTATACAGAAATGATAGGGAATGGCTCAATCAAAACTCACCCGCATTACAAGTTGCTGTTCCTTCTGTAGCGAGAGTGGATTGGCATGAGCGAGATCAGCAAATTCTCACTCAGGTTCAAGATAGAGTGAGATCGCTACTTAACGCAAATGAACCAGAGAGAATTTCTATTAGTAGGGTCGGAAAAACCATCGGCTTACTTGCATTACTGGAAAAACACCTTGACCAAATGCCTTTAACACAGGCTTATTTGGAATCAGTCGTTGAAACTGTAGAAGAGTTTCAGATGCGCCGAATCAAGTGGGCAATCAAGCTGCTTGATGAATGTGGAGAAGAAATTATGGGCTGGAAGGTAGTGAGACTTGCTGCTTTGCGGGAGGATTGCTCTGAAAAAGTCAACACATTTTTGGACAGTGAACTTGATAAAGCATTGAAGAAAGACAGGTAATTCAATTCACCTCTCCAAGTGATGGGATAAATGCTTTGTATTTTATGCTGCGTCGGTACAAGTAAGCCATTAACGACAATGATTATTTGCGCTGCTAAAGGAGTATCACAGCATTGCCTGTCATAGCTATTACATGGTTGTGCTAATCCCTTTACTCTCCAGATTTTGGTAGAAAGTGCCAAGAAGTTGGGAACCATTCCAAACTCGATACAGTTCTTAGGTTAGGTGAAAATTGCTCTGAAATAGTACAAGCATATCTTGAGAAAGAAATTTTGAGATAAAGGTAGTCAGTGGCTGGAGATTTTTGGCTGATATAGCAGTTGAAGCATAGATTAGGACAAGAACTAATGCTCAAACATTGACACTAGGCGGGTTTCAAGGCTGTTCCTTGCTATATTGCTATTCATCAAAATTTGGCAACAAAAAGAGACGTGAATTTAACCACGTCTCTAGATGATAGAAAAATAATTGATGCCAGTGGTTATGCTACATCCGCTACCAGCAACCTGTTGACAGCAATGATGAATAGCTGTGCTAACTCAGGAGTGTCACAACAAGGTCTTATATCAGATTTGAAGGAGCGAAATTGCACCATTAATCTCTTATCTCTTGCCGGATGAGGGGTTTTCTTGTTCTTCAGCATCCAGCCATGCACGAATTAACTCAAGCGCCTTTTGACTCATCGTTGTTCGATGCTTGGCACAGGCAATCTTGAATCTGGTTCTCTCTGGCTCCGGCAGAAAAACTCGGAAATTTACTGTCTTATCTTCTTCTGTCACAACTGCCCTATCAACACGAATTAGCCTTATTGTGGCATTTGGTCTGTGCAGATAAAATACGGCAACTACAGCAGTTGCATTAACTGACCCATTTGGTCTATCCTAACTTCCATAGTCTATTGGCAACATTTAGACTTCACTGCTGAACTTGAGCAGCCAAAAAAAATACCAAAAGCCAGCGCCCAACTTTCCACGGCTGACGCTGGCTTCTGGTTTCCCCATTCAAGGAGATTTTATCTATGGTAAACCCTGTGAGTGTTCAACGCGATCGCTCGGATATTTATCAACAGGCTTTAGATGACTTTGGCATTACACAGCTATTATCACGGTTAAGCAATTTTTCCCATCCAGATGTTGATACAGCATACTTGGTGGAGAAACAAGAGCTAGAAAACCTAGCAGTAATACTCATCCAAAGGTTAACGAATAGCCTCGAAAGTAATTTAATCGCCAGTTATTTAAGCGCTATTGAGCAAGGCAAATCTGATTTACTTTTAGGTCAAATTAATTTAGAAATTCCGCCGCCGTCGATTGAGTTACCAAATCATTTCCCCAACGTCGAAATACCTCGCTTTTTGTACGGCGACAAACTACGCTGGGTTTCGTCTGATGATGTCACAGATTGGGGAATTGCGATCGGCAGATTTTACAGCTTTGCTCCCCATCGCTGCTGTTGGATGTGGCGCTACCTGATTTGGTTGGCTAAAGATAGTCCTAGCGCAGCCTGGACAATTGCTGATACGGCTTGGGAAGAAGACCTCGAACCTTTCACTCCAGCAGCAGCATCATGAACAAAACTCGTCCCATAACTGAACGAGAGCAAAAGTTGATTCAGCTTTACGCTAACTGTCGCTTAGGAATGACTCCCCAACAGTTTTACTC
>NZ_CAWPNJ010000008.1:0-1570 GCF_963889195.1 Calothrix sp. FACHB-168 | reverse complement strand
CGACCGACCTAGAGTAGACCATCTCATTATCTATTTGCTTTTTGCTTTCGATATTTGAGTTGGGTAGGTCTCCCTAAAAGGAGGTGATCCAGCCACACCTTCCGGTACGGCTACCTTGTTACGACTTCACCCCAGTCACCAGCACTGCCTTAGGCATCCTCCTCCTCGAAAGGTTGGAGTAATGACTTCGGGCGTTGCCAGCTTCCATGGTGTGACGGGCGGTGTGTACAAGGCCCGGGAACGAATTCACTGCAGTATGCTGACCTGCAATTACTAGCGATTCCGACTTCACGCAGGCGAGTTGCAGCCTGCGATCTGAACTGAGCTACGGTTTATGAGATTTGCTTGCTATCACTAGCTTGCTGCCCTTTGTCCGTAGCATTGTAGTACGTGTGTAGCCCAAGACGTAAGGGGCATGCTGACTTGACGTCATCCCCACCTTCCTCCGGTTTGTCACCGGCAGTCTCTCTAGAGTGCCCAACTTAATGCTGGCAACTAAAAACGAGGGTTGCGCTCGTTGCGGGACTTAACCCAACATCTCACGACACGAGCTGACGACAGCCATGCACCACCTGTGTTCGCGCTCCCTAAGGCACCCTCTCCTTTCAAAGAGGTTCGCGACATGTCAAGTCTTGGTAAGGTTCTTCGCGTTGCATCGAATTAAACCACATACTCCACCGCTTGTGCGGGCCCCCGTCAATTCCTTTGAGTTTCACACTTGCGTGCGTACTCCCCAGGCGGGATACTTAACGCGTTAGCTCCGGCACGGCTCGGGTCGATACAAGCCACGCCTAGTATCCATCGTTTACGGCTAGGACTACTGGGGTATCTAATCCCATTCGCTCCCCTAGCTTTCGTCCCTCAGTGTCAGTACAGGCCTAGCAGAGCGCTTTCGCCACCGGTGTTCTTCCTGATCTCTACGCATTTCACCGCTACACCAGGAATTCCCTCTGCCCCGAACGTACTCTAGCTATGTAGTTTCCACCGCTTTTATTTGGTTAAGCCAAACTCTTTAACAGCAGACTTTCATTGCCACCTGCGGACGCTTTACGCCCAATCATTCCGGATAACGCTTGCATCCTCCGTATTACCGCGGCTGCTGGCACGGAGTTAGCCGATGCTTATTCCTCAGGTACCGTCATTGCATTCTTCCCTGAGAAAAGAGGTTTACAACCCAAGAGCCTTCCTCCCTCACGCGGTATTGCTCCGTCAGGCTTTCGCCCATTGCGGAAAATTCCCCACTGCTGCCTCCCGTAGGAGTCTGGGCCGTGTCTCAGTCCCAGTGTGGCTGATCGTCCTCTCAGACCAGCTACTGATCGTCGCCTAGGTGCGCTCTTACCACACCTACTAGCTAATCAGACGCGAGCTCATCTTCAGGCAGCAAGCCTTTTACCTTTCGGCACATCCGGTATTAGCAGCCGTTTCCAACTGTTGTCCCCGACCTGAAGCTAGATTCTCACGCGTTACTCACCCGTCCGCCACTATCTCCGAAGAGACCGTTCGACTTGCATGTGTTAAGCATACCGCCAGCGTTCATCCTGAGCCAGGATCAAACTCTCCATTTTGTTGA
>NZ_CAWPNJ010000007.1:0-1799 GCF_963889195.1 Calothrix sp. FACHB-168 | reverse complement strand
GTATGGGTGAGCGTGTTCGCGTTAGCGTCCCGCAGGGAAGGAGGTAAACAAGTACTCAAAAAGGTTAAACAAATGGAACCTTCTGTATCGCGACTACATACAATATGGGTAGATGCTGGTTTTGACGGTAACCCATTCATGCAGTGGGTAATGGATTTCTGCCGTTGGATTATACAGGTAGTTATACGACCAAAAGAAAGCAAGAAGTTTGTATTGTTACCCAAACGCTGGGTAGTCGAGCGAACTTTGGGTTGGCTAACTTGGTGTCGGAGATTGAACAAAGACTACGAGCTATTACCTGAAACCGCAGAGACATTTATCTACATTGCCATGATTCGGATTATGGTTAGGCGATTGGCATAAAATCTTACCTTCAAGAACTTTTCAAACATCCTCTAAGTCTCGTGCTTTTTTTATGGTCATTGGCACTCTACTTATCCATTTTAAATGTGCAATTAAATTGAGATTTTCCTGACTATATAATGCACTATCACAGACCATAATACTATCGAAATATATTTGCTTTTTAAACTCTACTAGAATTTTCCCAAATACAGCTTTGTCCGCTTCATTTCCATCTCCCACTCTCATTAATAATGGGATGTCTCCATCACTACTAGTTATTAAATCTAAAACACATTGTTTCAAATCTGGTCTATGGTCACGAGAATATCCTTTAGTGATAATTAGTTGGTCTTTCCCTGGTTATTTTACGATTCTTTTTCCTGATGCTCTTCACTGTTATATTCTCCATGCATATGAAATGATGTTGCATCCAAATGTGAGTATTTCACAGCTATCTTAAATTTTTTAATTACTGATAATACAATTTCTATAAACAGATTATTCAATCCACTTTTATATAACTTATCCATAACTCTGCCAATTTTATCGTCATTGATGTAATCAGCTTTTACATCTTCTCCCAATAATATTTCGATAGCTTTGTCATCAAAAAACTGACTAAATAAATACAAAGGTCTTGAGACAAATCCTAATCCATTGATTAAAATTGCTTTCACCAGTGTTCCTGCTGTTATTTTTTCACGAGGGTCTATTCCTAATTGGGAATTAATTATTTCAACTATTCCTATTTCATCAATTAACCCAGCTACTATTCCTAAATGGTCAATATTTTTAATTTGAGCATTTTCGATTGGAGACATTTTTTACCCTCAAATGTTTTTGAGTTTATATGAATTGTCTCACTTGGATTGAACCAATGTCTATTTAGTTTTAGACAAAGCTTGAAATCAATTTCTTCTCAGCAATGCCAGCCTCACCGTCTTCGTCACACAGGTTTATTTATGTGGATTTACTGAACATTTATATGTTTTATTATTTACTTGTGTTCGGAAAACATTACTTAGGCTTTTATACTACATTTTGAAGTGCGGAATGTGGGTAAACATGCCGTAATTAAATCAGCACATCCTTCACAACTTTCTGCACGTAATGGCTTTTTTGGTAGCAAACCCTTCTCAGCTATCAATTCAGCACTGCATTCCTTTGGCAAACCACAAATTGATTGGCAACTTCCATATCTATAATAATTTTGCCCTTAATAAAAAACAGCAATTATCTTAAATAAAGATAATTGCTATCATTCAATTCCTATTCAAATTCTAAAAATAGAAAACCTAGAAAAACCATTTTTATTCTTTCTAGGTGAATAATCTATTCGATTCGATAAAAAAGAGACCTGGCATCGAGCTATTGTAGCAGGAGGCAACCCTCAAACTATCGTCGCCGCAGCAGCGTTTCACCTCTGAGTTCGGGATGGGGTCAGAGTGGTTCCA
>NZ_CAWPNJ010000006.1:0-2784 GCF_963889195.1 Calothrix sp. FACHB-168 | reverse complement strand
TCTATCTTTGATAGAAACTCACTCTTTGCGGCTTGTAGTTAGCCCTGTAAGGTGCAAACCTTATCAAGCTAGAAATATTTGATTATATTTTTAGTAACTATAAGAGGAATTCTTTTGAAAATAATCAATAAAATATACGGAGTATTGAGGGAGCGATCGCACTTTCCCTTACTAAATATAACGAAGTGTGTTAGCTCTGAGTTAACTGGTATCTTAAATAACTTGCCTGGGTATCGTAGATAAAATTTACGACGAACTTTAATATACTACAGTAAGTTGGTCAGAATACTGTAGTATATATTAAACGCTACTCCAGGCAAACCCTATGACTAACCAACTAGAAACAGTGAAAGCGTGGGTTGAGACTATCGATCATATTCAACTGACATCGTCTGCTGAGGTGGAAGAGGCGATGTTACTGTTTTACGGTAAAGTGTTGGGATTGACTAAAATTGCCAAGCCGGAAGCACTCAAAGGCAATGACAACACATGGTATGCATTGGGAGATATCCAACTCCACATTAGTACAGAGAAAAATGCCAATAATGAAGCATCAAGGCGACATATCTGTTTTGGAGTCGCTGATTTGAAGGAGTTTGAGGCGCATCTCATAGCGCATGGGGTGGAATTATTAGCGTAGGCACAGCCCGCCGTAGGCATCGCCAACCGATACCAGGATACAATCGTTTCTATATCCGCGATCCGGGTGGCAATCGCCTGGAAATCGTATCGGCAAAATCAAGGTAGTTCCTCAAATTTGGTAATCTAAGGTGACTAAAACTTTGCCTCCACGTTGGTTAGCGGGTACAGCTTCCGACATCTTTTGTGGATAAGGAAGGTTCAAATTATTCATCAATTCAATAAACTGACTGCGGGTACGTCCCAAAAATCGGGGATTCCACCGCTTTTCTTCACCAATGGTAGATACTGTTCTCCCTTGATAGTCGTGTCCGGGAAATACCCAGGTGTCATCTGGAAGGGTAAATAGCTTTTGGGTGACGACATCATACAGTAAGCCAGGATTACCGTTTTGGAAGTCAGTACGACCACAACCCCCAATAAATAAGGCATCTCCGGTTAACAAGTGAGTTCCGTTAACGAGGTAAGCCATGTGAGAGTCGGTATGTCCGGGAGTAGCGATCGCTTGGATTTGCACAGAACCTAATTGTAAAATCTCACCATCAGTAATATAGCGATCGCCTGGGACAGGTTTAGCTTTATCCGGTAAAACACTTAAACAGCCTGTAAATTGGCGTAGCTGACCTGTACCCGTAATATGGTCAGCATGAATATGAGTCTCTAAGCAGTAAAGTAAAGTCAAATCAAGTTTTTGCAATACTTGTAAGTCCCGTTCTACCTGTTCTAATACCGGATCTACCAAAATAGCAGCTTTGGTTTGTGGATCGGCAATTAGATATGTATAGGTACTCGATTCGCGATCGTAAAGTTGACGAAATAGCATGGCAGGTTTGGGTAAATCGCTCAATGGATTTCCAGCGAACCAATCTCTTGCCATAGCGTAAGGTCTAGGATTGAGAGATTTCAGTAACTCTTGCGCCAAAGCGGCTGCTTGCAGGCGAATTTCTGGAACTGCTGTAGTCTCCCACAGGTTACCTTTGCGGGGCGTTCCCAAGGTATAAAGTATTTCTGAAACCTTGCCCTTAGCATCAATGACTGCACCATTAGCAGCTGTCTCCATCCCCATAGACAAAGCATGGGGACGAATCAGCCCTTGTGCTTGCAAATTAGCGATTAGAGTATTTTTTACAGTGCGATAGTTACAATTTGCACCTGTACAGTTGATGATTCGGTTCACCTGTAACACAATATTGGCTTGGGTTCCCCGTTCACAAATTTTCACCTCAACTGCATTTTCTTTTTCCTGACAAGTCTGAATTCTGCCGCCGTAATAATTCAGTTGTCCAGATTGCACAGTATTATCTAATACATCAGCAATTTCTGGGGCAATCCGGTGGCGGTAAACTTCCCAGTAAGCTTTAACATGACGGAGGAAGCGTTTTTGTTCTGGGATTGGTAGTGTTTGCCAAAGTTGTTGAGAAATTGGGCGAATAGCATCAATAACTGCGCGCCAATCATAACCGTGAATTGCTGCTGTGTGAATTTCTTGACGTACTAAACGCAGTAAGCCCCGCGCTGTTTTGGGTGCAGTCTCTAAATTAAGATAAGTAAAATAGGGAATTGTTGCTTGGTGGCGTTGGGGTGTTAATCCATGACGGGAGATAGCATGAATTTTGCCGCGAAATCCTTGCTGCTTTAAAGCTACAACTACATCAACCATCGTCAACCCACTTCCCACCAACAGAAGAGAATCATCTGAATTGAGATTGCTAATTGCATCGCTAGCCCAAGCATCTTTAACATGGGGATGATGATTTCCTAGCGCCGCAATTGGTTGTGGTAAAGAAGCGGGAAGATTCCCCAAAGCGAGGACAACTTTTTGTACGTGCAAAGCCTTACCGCTACTGAGTTGAATTTTGGTGTGATAGTTGCTGGTTTCAATAGCGATCGCTTCATCGCAAATTCTCTCTAAACTAATATAAGCTGGCGCATTCGCTTCCGCTTCGTTTAAAATCGCTTGGATATATTCCCCATAAACTTGACGGGGTACAAATGTCGATGCAGTAATGTCAGTATGTCCGTTGTTATGCAGCCACTTTAAGAACTGGAGTTTAGACTAAACACATGACAAAGTAACTCAGGATAACTGAGTGACAAGCTTTACACCCAAAAATGGAAAAATCAACGAATTAAGTAGATTGTGGT
>NZ_CAWPNJ010000005.1:0-3121 GCF_963889195.1 Calothrix sp. FACHB-168 | reverse complement strand
TGTTCACTTTAGTTGTGCGTGATTACATTGTGAACAATCTCACCAATACTTGTGCTGCCTAGTACACATCAATGATATTTTTTGTCAATGCGTAAGTCCTAGAAGCAATCAGGTAAGACTTCCTTTAGTAAAGCTGTACACTCCTTAACTTGCAACCAAGAAGCCGAAAGAATAAATTCTCTTCCCTATCTCAAACCTGTAAGTAAGATAGTACGGATCAAGACACAACTTGCTGATTCTATCGCCTCAAATACAGCAAATAATGTTGATACAGAATCTCTAGCAGTTTTGATACAGCAGTTAGCACAACCTCGTGTTCGTACCGCAGCAAGACGCTTGGGTATTCCAGACAAAATTGATGGACATTATCAGAGATTGGCAGTTTTGCGATCGCATTTACAAACTTTGTTATTGTCTCAACCAACAGAAGTAGCGCGGGTGTTGAGCCAATTGAAAGTACAATAGCATCGTGTAGTGGCTCAATAGCTCCCATCGCGTTCGATATCGTTTTTTGTGGCAACCACATTCGGTTGAATTGAAGGTAAATTACGCCGCTCAAATCTTCCAGTTTCCGGAATATATGCAGCGATCGCTTTTCGGTGGTTAGATGCAAAGTCTATCATACCAATGGTTTTTGGGCTGCGAATACCAATAACTATATCATCTGGCTCCCTTAGGAGTGCGATCGCATCTTCTAGTGATGCTGCACCTTTAAACTCAACCTTAATATTCTTCCGCTCTGTGTGCAGCATCTCAATAGTTTTCAGATTCTGTGAGGACTTATCTGATTGTAACGAAACATCAACAAAGCGGACGGTATCATAACCCCTCTCCACTGCACGATCAACAGCGCGTCTGAGCATATTACACAATACTTGCTCTGTTTTGGCTTGAAACTGACTGTCAACAGATGCACTAAAAAATACGACAGTTGCAACTGCGGAATTATTTTCATGTTCCCCCACTTTAATTTCTGGAAACTTAACACTGCTGCTATCAATCACAATATCCGCATAACTAGCCGGAGCATTATTGAGCATACCAACAAAACTAAATCCGTGAAGTTGTCTACCAACAGCAGCCAGTCTCCCTTGTAAAAAATTGATTGACTGCTTATTTACTACTCCCAATACTTGATTACCAATACAAGCAAAAACACTTGGTGTTTTACGCTCTTGAGTTTGACGCACATCCAAAGTAATATTTACTTGCTCACCCAGCCATTGACGAGTTGCAAAAGCATATTTATTAACGCTATCAATTTGCAATTTATGGTCAGGATTTTTCAAACTGGTAACAATAAAGCTCGTACTGGGAGCAGAAGTAATAGCTGCAATTGCCTCACATCCGGCTAGTAAATGAGGAGAATGAGCATCCAGTGTACCGAGCTTTTTACCCTCTAAAATTACCCAACGAGCAGTTTTAGTTGAGTCACGAGGATGCACGCTATCCTCAAATTTAATCGCTACTCTTTCATCTTGAAAATTTCTTAGGGCATACTCATTAAATTGAGTACCAATTACCCTCATCTGGGTAAACTGTAACTGCTGGATTTGACCTATCTACTGAAGCGGGAATTTACGACAAACAGCGCTTGGATAATTTTGTGGAAGCAACGGTGAAGTGGTTGAATTCTTCTTGGAGCGGTACCTTTGGTGCGCTTGGCGATCGCATAATTCGGGCAGAACTGCACCTGGATGAAATTACACCACATATTCATGCTTACCTCGTACCCTTGGATGAACGAGGTAAGCTCAACTGTAGAGCCTTGTTTGGCACCAGGGATAAACTCTACTCCTTGCAAGATAGTTTTGCTGAGGCTGTTGCACATTTAGGAATTTCTCGCGGTATCAAAGGAAGTACTGCTACTTACACAAAAATCAAAAAGTATTACGCTGCTGTTAATCAGGATTCTCTTTTTCTCGACTGGGAACGCTGTCTTCCCCAACCCCAGGCAGAAGAAACGAGTGAATCGTACCGACAGAGGGTGATTGAAGTTTTGAGTCCGCAGTTGGAAACGATCAACTACCAACTTCACGAGCGATCGCGCATCCAAAAACACAACACTCAATTAAAGCAAACGGCATCTAAAAGCGAACAATTACGACGACAGCTAGAGAGAGAATTGCAATTACTGCGCCTTAAAACCAGTAAGGAACAAGACTTACCATTGTCCCTTGTTGCTTATGAACTGGGCTTGAATCAACACAAGCTATTCAACAGCAGTGCGCTTAATTTAGTGATGGAGATTAATAAATGTACATTCGATGATGCAGTTGTTTGGATAGGCGATCGCTTTGGTGAAACGGCGATGTTAACTGCGCTGACTCACCATGCTGTAGCTCTCACTCAACGAACTCCACCCAGTATTTTCATACCGCCGACACCAATGCACAGTCGTTGGACAGAAGTAGAGAATTATCTTACAAGCACTTACTCAGTTCCTCAAAAACTAGTACAAACACTTCACCAACGCGATTTGCTTTATGCAGATGTGGCAGGTAATGCAGTCTTTCTGGCGCGGAGTCTGACTCATGAAATTACGGGAGCTTATTTATACTCTCCTCTTGAGGCTAGCGATCACTGTAGTTTGTATCCTGGTAGTAGGCGCTCATGTGGTTGGTTCCATGTGACTATGGGTGGAAACTCAAACGCTCCCATAACAACAGCTGTGTTAGTCTCTTCACCTATCGATGCACTGTCCCTAATGGTGTTAAATTCGCCCCATCACCACAGAACACTATACTTGGCAGTTGACGATAGCGATCGCCTAGCAGCTTTGCAAGAGCATTACACTTTATTACCAATGGAATTTTTGCAAACCGTACCGACTGTAGTTATTGCCATGCCAAAAGAAACAACAGTGGCAATTCAAAAAATTTTGCCAAGTGCAACACAGATGGAGCCAAAAACTAGTTGGAAGAATCAATTACAGCAACTCTACGCTGTAAAAAACTATGTTGAATTGGAATAATCAAGGTAAAAATAATTCTAAATTTGACTTTCTTTGGTAAGGCTTTAGAGGATGTTTGAAAAGTCGGCAATTGAGTAAAAAAAACTCTCAGGGCGTAAGCTGTTAATAAGTAAACACAACAGCACCCTTGAGAGCAATGAGTAAATC
>NZ_CAWPNJ010000004.1:0-4662 GCF_963889195.1 Calothrix sp. FACHB-168 | reverse complement strand
AATTAGTTTGCATGGAACAGGAACAAGAAGTTGCATTGAATCTGCAACGGCTAGCTGCTGGAGAGAAAAATTTTGTTGGTGCTTCCTTAGTAGCAGCTGACTTGCGTGGAGCTAATTTAGTCGAAGTAGATTTTTCTGGTGCTGACTTAAGAAGAGCCAATCTTTCAGGTGCGAATATGCAAGGCTCACGACTGGTTGGAGCCAAACTCAGGGAAGCCCATCTAATGGGTACTAACTTAGTAGGCGCAAACTTGCAACAAGCCGACTTTAAATGCGCTTTTATGTTTAAGGCTTTGCTAAATGATGCCGATTTAGAACAAGCTAACTTGGCAGTAGCTTACTTGCGGGGTGCAAGATTTACTGCTGCGAATTTGAAGGGTGTGATTGGTGAAAGTGCTTTTCTTGAGGAAGCCGTATTGAGGTATGCCAACCTGACTCTTGCTGACTTCAATCACGCTTTTCTTTCTAAAACTGATTTTAGTTATGCAAATCTTACTGAATCTATACTTACCGACACTAAATTAGTTGCGGCTGATTTAACTCTAGCTCAATTGGATAGAGCTAATTTATTCAAAGCAAAGTTAACTAGCTCTCAATTAAGAGGAGCTTCTTTAATTGAAGCAAATTTAGCCTACGCTGATATTCAAGCAACAGACTTGAGTAATGCTAATCTGCAAAATGCTAATTTAAATCAATGTCTGATTGACGGTGCTAATCTTACTAGCACAAACTTTCAGGGAACGATATATGAAAATTTAGGCATAAATCACTCTTGTTTACTGTTCCCTAACCAGAAAATATATAAATGGAAAACAATGCGTTTCCGTTCTCGTACTGAAATAAAAGTAGCACAGGTACTTGAGAATCGAGGATTAATGTACTTACCAAACAGCTTGATGCGTTTGGGACGATATCATAAAAGCTTTGAGCCTGATTTCTTAGTTTGTTGCCCCACAGCAAAAGGATTCAAGTGGGCAATTTTGGAGATCGATGGTTATTGGCACTTGCCTCAAAAACGGGCAAAGGAACATGAAAGAGAAAGACTATTTGAACACAGTGGGGTAAGAATTCATAGATTTGATGCCGACCTTTGTGAAAATGATCCAGAGACTGTAGTGAGCGAATTGATTGAACTTATGAGCCAATAATGTATTTGGCTATGTGGTTGTTATGGAGAAAGTCCCTGGCATCGAATTGAGTGGCAGTATAAATCAATGTGGAAGTGCGTTAGCGAAGCTTCTCCTCTGGAGGCTGGCTTTCCTACTTCTATGCTTAATTGGACTCACGGCAAGCTTATCCTTCCAATTTGGACTAGCGGCAAAGTTATGGTTCCAAACTGTCAATTTCATCCAAAATTAGCTGAGGTAAGAATGAGGGTTATAGCTTTGTTGACGGCAAAGTTATGGTTCCAGTTGCGGCAAGCTTATGGTTAAAGTCACAGTCACTTTATATATAGATGTAAAGTGACAAATTTTTATATTTGAGCCAAATTAGCTGTCGTCGTGACAATTTTTAGTAGCTAATTTGACTTTGAATATAGAGGCTATGTGGTGATTACATAGCTAAATCCTGAAAAATAGGCGAGTCGAGGCGTAGAATTATACTTAGCATCCTCGTAACCGAAAGCCTACCCTTTTATGTCAGAAGCAATTGACAAGAAATCTTTGAGTGAACGTGATATCTGTACGAAATATATTACACCTGCTCTAACTAGTCGGGGATGGGATATCAATACTCAGATTCGGGAAGAGGTGACGCTGACAAAGGGTAGGGTGATTGTTAGGGGTAAACTTGCGAGTCGCGGTGAGCAGAAACGCGCTGATTATGTGCTGTATTATAAACCCGGTGTGCCACTGGCTGTAATTGAAGCTAAAGATAATAATCACGGCGTTAGCGCGGGAATGCAACAGGCGATCGCAACTGGTGAATTAATTGATGTACCATTCATCTTTAGCTCGAATGGCGACGCTTTTATGATGTGCGATCGCACGATTAGCGAAGGACAGCGAGAACGGGAAATTCCCCTTCACCAGTTTCCGACACCGCAGGAACTTTGGCAAAAATACTGTGATTGGAAGGGAATTAACTCGGAAATTCAGCCGATTGTGGCTCAAGATTATTACCCCAGTCCTGATAAAAAACAGCCACGCTATTATCAACAGATTGCCATTAATCGGACAATTGAGGCGATCGCTAAAGGACAAAATCGCATTTTGTTAGTGATGGCGACGGGGACAGGTAAGACTTTTACAGCTTTTCAGATTATTTGGCGGTTGTGGAAGTCGGGGGCGAAAAAGCGTATTCTATTTTTGGCAGATCGGAATATTTTGGTTGACCAAACTAGAGTTAATGACTTTAAACCCTTTGGCGCAAGAATGACCAAAATTAAGCAGCGACAGGTAGATAAATCTTATGAAATTTATCTCTCGCTGTATCAGGCGGTAACAGGAAATGAAGAGGCGAAAAATATTTATCGCCAATTTTCACCAGATTTTTTTGACTTAATTATTATAGATGAGTGCCATCGGGGAAGCGCGGATGAGGATTCGGCTTGGCGAGAGATTTTGGAATATTTTAGCAGTGCTACACAGATTGGCTTGACTGCTACTCCCAGGGAAACAGAAGAAGTTTCTAATAGTCTTTATTTTGGCGATTCAATTTTTACTTATTCACTCAAACAAGGGATTGAAGATGGCTTTTTAGCTCCCTATAAAGTGATTCGCATTGATTTTGATACAGATTTGAGTGGATGGAAACCCAAACCAGGACAAAGAGATAAATATGGTAAAGAAATTCCCGAACGAGTATTTAATCAACAAGATTTTGATAGAACTCTGGTTTTAGAGAAGCGTACAGAATTAGTCGCGCGGATTATTTCTGATTATCTCAAATCAAGCGATCGCTTTGCCAAAACTATCGTTTTTTGTGAGACGACGGAACACGCGGAACGGATGCGGGTAGCATTGGTGAATGAAAATACTGATTTGGTAGCAGAGAATAACCGCTACATTATGCGCATTACTGGGGATGATGCTCAAGGTAAGGCAGAATTAGATAATTTTATCGACCCTGAAAGTAAATATCCCACAATTGTGACTACTTCTGAGTTACTGACGACTGGTGTTGATGCTAAGACTTGCAAGTTGATTGTTTTAGATCAGCGCATTCTGTCTATGACTAATGGCATTTATTCCTATGAACTTAATACCACAAAAATACGGTGTTGCAGTTCAGTGGGAGACTAAAAAATGGGGAGATGTTAAAAAAGGATTTACACATTTTGCTGAAGATGATGTTGCTCTTGCGAAGATTACCCCATGCTTTCAAAATGGAAAGTCTTGCGTTATGCGAGGTTTAAAAAATAAATTTGGAGCAGGAACAACTGAATTACATATATTTAGACCTATTGATAATCTGACATATCCAGAGTATGTATTGATTTACTTTAAGTCTGTATCATTTATCAAAAACGCAATCCCTATTATGACAGGAACCGCAGGCCAAAAGCGAGTTCCTAACAGCTACGTAGCTCAAAATCCATTTCCACTACCACCCCTTGCAGAACAAAAACGGATTGTAGAGAAGTGCGATCGCCTGCTTTCAACCTGCGACGAAATCGAAAAACGCCAGCAGCAAAGGCAACAGAGCATTTTGAGGATGAATGAGAGTGCGATCGCTCAACTCCTCTCTTCCCAAAATCCCGATGATTTCCGCCAACACTGGCAGCGCATTTGCAATAATTTTGACTTACTCTACAGCATCCCTGAAACTATTCCTAAACTGCGTCAGGCGATTTTGCAATTGGCAGTGCAGGGTAAACTTGTGCGTCAAAATCCAAATGATGAACCAGCCTTAAGTTTATTGAAAAGAATACGCCGTGAAAGAGAAGAGTTAGCTAGAGAAAGAAAACAAACTAAACTCCTAAGTTTTTCACAAGTTGTATTTGATGAGATTCCATATCAACTACCAAAACAATGGATTTGGATTCCTCTGGGTGAACTTCTAATTTCCAGCCCAAGAAATGGTTATTCTCCAAAACCTGTTGACTACCCCACAAAGGTTAAAAGCTTAACTTTAAGTGCAACAACATCAGGAAAATTTAAAAATGAATATTTCAAATATATTGATGAAGAAATATCGGAAGACTCTCATTTATGGCTAGAAAATGGCGATATTTTAATTCAAAGAGCAAATACGATTGAATATGTTGGGATTGCAGCAATATACAAAGGCTATTCTCATGAATATATTTATCCTGATCTAATGATGAAGATACGTTGCTCAAATTTTTTAGAAATTGATTATATTCATTTAGCAATTAATAATGAAAATTCTAGAAATTTCCTGAGAGCTAGAGCAACGGGAACGTCTAGCAATATGCCAAAAATTAACCAACTAACTGTGAATAGTTTGCCAATACCCCTTCCACCACTTGCAGAACAAAAACGCATTGTAGAGAAGTGCGATCGCCTGATGTCACTCTGCGATACCCTAGAAGCAAAACTAAAACAAGAACGAGATAGCAGCGAGAAACTGATGGAAGTCGCAGCAAAGCAGGTATTAAGTAGGTCAACCTAATTAAACATAAAACGTTTAACTTGGTACTGACCTTGCATAGCTCTATTTTCTATACCCTCAATAATAGCGATAAGCCTTCGGCAT
>NZ_CAWPNJ010000003.1:0-4818 GCF_963889195.1 Calothrix sp. FACHB-168 | reverse complement strand
GTTGAGGGTTTACTGATTTCTCTAATTGTCCGATACCTCTTTGTAGACAATACTTGTTTCTTAACGCATTATTTTATCATTCTGTCAATGCGTAAGTCCTAGCTTCCATAAATCCCATAAACCAACAAATAAATTCAATATTATTAACGTTATGAAAGCTAAAACTAACGCGATCGCGAGAGCGTTCAAAAATTCTTGAGTATTTTCCATTTTCTTTATCTTCGATGTCCAGCTTGAAGCGGATGCTGGTCTTTCACAGTCTTCTCCCCGTGAGGGGTTGCAATTGAAAACTCATGCTCTATCAAAAAAAATACCCCCATTGAGGGCATACTATTTATTACAACTCCAGACAACTACACATTAATTGACCGAATTAAAATGCTCATTACTTCCCCTGGATTTGAAGTAGGTAACAACGGACTCCAATCACCTATATCTGCATAACCTAGTTGATGCAAAATACGAATTGTTGCCATTACAGCTTGGCTGGAGCCAATCAGCGTATGCTTAATTGTTTCTCGTTCTGGCTTTGCTGGGTAATTTATTTGAAAGTTAGCAAGAGATGGAATTTGGATGTTAGGATTTCCCAAAAAGCTTCGATAGTTTGATTGCATGGAATATTTCTCCTGGCTTTGGGGTTTACTGAATTTGCTTCGCACCTGATTTCTTTCTACCGAGGTTTAATCAGGAAAGTTATTTTGAAAATAACTCTGATGTTTTTGAATTGTGAGTGGCTTTACTAACTGTAAATATTCTGTTTCTAATGAATTAGTACTTCTAAAATAAAGTCGAAATGAACCATCACCATATTGTTTGATGTCTTTTTCATCGAAAATAATTTCTTGCCTTTCCAATTATTGGTATACAGTTGCGTGAAACTCAGCCAGAAACAAAGCTGGAAAATAAATTCTTACTACTTTTGCTCCCGTTTTTATATGAGTGAATATTTGAAATTGTGGTTTAGCTAATACTTCTGCCATTGATAGCGCCTGACATTGCTGAATCATCACAATCAGCTAACAAGTCTTGTCTTTCGCTACATATTTGATACTCAGCTTCTAGCTGTTGCAAGTCTGCATCAAGTGCGAGATTTTTCACCGCCAGCATTATTTCTTGAAAATGGGTTTCTTCACTTATACCCGTATAATAAACCTTGATGAACTTATCTGCTTTACCCATAAAGCTTTCGAGATGGGTGACAAATGTCTGTTCAAAACTAACTGCCTGAATCATGGTTGATTGCTTCTAAATACCTTCAGTCCTCTTCAGGCGTAAGCCAAAAAATCAAATTCAAAGCTGAAATAAATAATATAAAAGGTAAGAATTCAGCACACAGGAACGGAGCCGGAGACGCTCCGCCCCGGTCAGAAGTCAGAATTTAGAAGTAATTTAAAATGATTGGTATGTTGATTGAGCAAATTTTATCCTGATTCTGTAACTATTCTGGCTACTGAATTCTGACGGATGTATTCTTACTATAAAAGGTCAAACTGTCTTAGTTACTTTTTGTTATTTAATATTATTGAAGTATTTCCTAAAGATTGGGAGTATTAAATAATTATAAAATCTCTTATTGCTGAGTGAAGTTATGTAAAATCAATAAATTAACGAAAACACAGGTAACACTCAAGGCAGATTGCAGTAGTCGAAATAGTTCTATAAACTAATATAATAGTAGACGCTTGTGGAAAATTTTCCTGAAGCGTCAATGTGGCTGATTATCGTGTGCTTAACAGCCATCACTAGAAATTATCCAATCTAATATCTTTCCAAATTTCCGAAACCTGCCAGCCTGTATTGCAAACGGATTGGACTACAGGATTATCTCGCCAAGAGATATAATTAGGTTCTCGACTTTCTACATCCAGTACTTGTTTTTCCAGTGCTATCGATTCTGGCGCATCAATAATATCGTCTTGAATGTTTGTTTCTTCTATTTCCTCCATACCCTTTATCTTGTTTTAGAACTGGGGTGATGATTCTACATTACCTTTGTTGTCGGCAATGAAGTATTTCAAACCCAAGTCAAGACGTAACTTGTTGCTACTACATTGAAGGGGTTGAAACATCATATATCTTTGGTTATTAGTTAGTTGCGAGCGTCAATGATTATCTACTCACAAGTTGGGATCAAGATTTGGACAAAGGGGCGTATCGTCTTCAATCAAAAGTCGTGCTAGACTGGGTAATGCCTCACCGTAGGTTGGATGGATATGCACTGATTGTTCTAACACCTGCCAAGTTGCATCCATTTCCATCAGTGATAAAAATACATGCACTAGTTCTGCTGTTTCATAGCCAACCAGGGTTGCGCCTAAGATTTTGTTGGTATCGCGATCGATTACCATCCGGTAAAACCCTAAGTCATGTCCCCATTCAATCCCACGGGCAATTTGATCTATTGGTAGGGTGACAGCACGGGCGTTAATACCCTGCTTGGTTGCTTGCTCGAGCGTCATCCCAACTCGTCCCACTTGTGGTTCTGTGTACACGGCATAACCGAGAACGCGATCGCTTCGGGTGCGTTGTTCCCCACATAAAATGGCTTTTAAGCGACGATAATCTTCCCAAGAAACATGGGTAAAGGCTGCTTGTCCGGCAGCATCTGCGATGGCGTAAATTCCTTTAGTTGTTGTTTGAAATTGGTCGTTGATTACGATAAAGCCTTTTTTATCCAGTTCTACCCCTGCGGCTGCAACATTCAATGCATCCGTTTTTGGTTTGCGCCCAATCACCACCATTAAAGCCTCACCCTCAAGGGTTTCGCCGTTACTCAGGGTGAGCGTAAATATATTATTGTTGTAGTCAACCTGCTCTACTTTTACCTGAAAGTGCAGAGAAATGCCATCAAGCTGTAATGCTTGTGCCAAAGTTTGACTAACATCTGCTTCTTCTTGTGCCAATACGCGATCGCCGCGCACAATTAAATGAGTTTCACTTCCTAAACGAGCTAACCCTTGTCCCAATTCCAGCCCAATATAACCTGCACCAATTACTAGTAAACGCTTTGGTAGTTCTTTTAAATCAAAGAAGTTGCGATTGGTGAGATAGGGAGTTCCGGCTAAACCAGGTATATCTGGGATCGCTGAAGATATACCAGTATTGATGACAACCAGTGGTGCTTCAACAGTGACATCTTTGCTTGTGACGATGCGTTCTCCAGTGAATTTGTTCATGTGACATAGGGTGACTTATAAAAGCTAACTAATTAGTGCAACAAGTTGACGGTCTAGCCTGACTATTTCGGCTCGAATGTTTACCATATTTTCACATTCATTGAGTATTTTCATCGGCTAAAAAGCATAACTGATGAAATTAGCCTTCAATTTTACAGTAACTTAGAAAAGATGTTAAAGAAGAATTCAGAATTAATGGGGGATTCAGACATGCCAGTAATTGTAGACAGCTAAATCTTCAAGAATTGCAGGGGTCTAATACCCCTGCAATTCATCCGCTACTCGCACAGAATTTATACTGAATTCTGGTTTCTGGCGAATGTATTCTATTTAGATAAAACTGACCCAAGTGATGCATTTGCTCGGATAAAGCATCACTAAAAAAGCGAGCAAGTTAAATTATTATTTTGAGTTCAAATTTTTAGTAATGTTGGCAAAGACGACGTTACAGTCAGTTAGTTGCCGAAACAACGCACAAATCTAGCCAGGAGAAACAACATTGCAATCTTCTAAGCTTGAGTTCAAACCGATCAACCTAGAGCGGGATCAAAATTTATGCGTTCAGTTCAGAGCAGACTCTTTCATTTGCAGCTTTGGTTCAGCCGCTCGGTTCTATAAAGAGGATGGAAGCGGATCTGAGAAATATTTGCAGTGGCTCAGACAGCGAATGACACAAATCCCGAACAGTTGTGTACATGTTTGGAAACAAGAGCAAATTATTGGGCAAATTGAGATGATGCGTTGTCAACACGATTCAAGCGTTGGCTACGTCAATTTGTTTTACCTGACTCCAGAGTTTCGAGGTCAGGGTTTTGGTCAGCAGTTAGATCAACACGCATCTGATTTTTTCAAGCGTCTGGGTTGTCACTCAGCTCGCTTGAACGTCAGTCCTACGAATCGAGTGGCAATGAGATTTTATCTCAAGCATGGATGGATTGATTTAGGGCAACGGGAAGATGATCTTGAAGTTCACTATCTTGAAAAGAAATTCTGACTTCTGAGGCCTTGGCGGAGCGTCTCCGGCTCCGCTCCTGGTGCTGAATTATTCATCGAAATGCACTTTTAGAAAGATATTTAATCAATCCTAAGTTAGAGATATATTATCTTTTATGGTAGAAGATTTTTAAATTTTAATTCACTAAAGTAATTAATCATCTCATTAAAGTTTTTTGAAAAACATATCTTTCGATTAGAAGATACTAAAATTTATGCCTTCAGAATCATCATCTAGTGACTTGGCACAAACGCCTAAAACAATTAATATAGATGGGCAGCGCCCAGTTGATCCCAGTAATATTGAAATTAAGGAAACTTTGAATATAGATGGGCAGCGTCCAATTGCCAAGGCTGAAAATTATTCAGAAAAAACAATTGATATAGATGGTCAACGCCCGATTGCTAAGAGTGATTTTTCAGAGCATGAGATGTTAACAGTAGATGGCAAACGTCCAATTGATCCTAATGATTTAGAGGTGGAAGAAATTCTCGATATAGACGGTCAACGTCCGATTGCTAAGAATAATTTTCAAGTTCAAGATACTCTAGAAATAGATGGTAGCCGTCCAATTTCAGAGAACGCTGTTGAAACGCAAATGCCCACTAGCTATATGGATTAAAATCATCAAATTCAACGAGTTTTTCT